>CAIVHJ010000450.1 GCA_903905665.1 uncultured Phycisphaerales bacterium | reverse complement strand
TTCCAGTTGACGGGCAGACCGTCAAACCGAATGTCATCCACCATCTCTTGCAGGTAAACGCGGGGCATCGGCTCACCACCAAATCAGCGGTTTGATTCGTTTCCAGTCCAGGTTCTTCGTGTCCACCACCTCGCCGTCTTCAAACTCCACCGAGCCTGCCCGGAGAGGATTCGAAGGGTCGGCGGCGATGCGCTTGATCCATTTGCCGGTCAGGTGGGAAAGCGTCTCGGCAATGTCAATGCCTTCGTAGAGTTTGCTCAGGTCCACCTTGACCGTGTTTTTCTTGGTATCCACCTCCAGCGCCTCCAGCATTTTCAGGTCGCGCAGGAAAACGTACTGGTGATACGCGTCCTTGTTAGGATCGTCGAACAGGTCGGCTTCGCCGTACTTGGCGCGGCGTAAGGCGGCTTCGTATTGCTCCAGTTCGTAGTACTTGAAGAAACCACCGCCATCCCAACTCACGTCCGTAGTAATGCCAGACGGCTCGTGATTGGATCGGCCCGACAAGACTTCTTTCATGCGCCCAAGGATGCCTGTCTTCGTTTGGCCGTTTTCTTCATACAGATTTGAGCAATGCTCGCCCATCTCGACCCCGATCCATCTTCTGCCCAACTTATGTGCGACAGCCACAGTAGTTCCTGATCCAAGGAAGTAGTCCATGACCAGTTCCGCTTTCCCGCTGCCAGCCCCAACTACTCGTTGGAGGAGTTGCTCGGAGTTTTCCGTGAAGAACGACCAATTCTTCGAATACGATTCGATGTCGGTCCAGTCACTATTCACTTTGCGCTCTGGCGCTCCCAAGTAATCAACCGCGAACACGTCGGCATTGCAGACCCTGCATCGCTCAATTGTTTCGACGCCGAGAACTTCGTCCTCCGGCTTCACGTCATAAAATTTGAATCTGTGCGCTTTGTCACGCATCCTCCGGTTCAACTCGGTTTGAGAAGACGCGTGGTAGTATTTCGCACCACATTTTCTGCACCTAAGCCGGATGTGATACTCCCTCAGCAGTTTGTCCACTTTCTCTTGGCCAAGAGGGAAATGTTGGCCATCGGGTGGCAATAACTCCTTTCCCAAGAAAGCTCTTTCTCGCGGCTTTCTCTCTCCCCCCATCAAGAATCCTGTCCACTGAATATCAGACACAGGTCTGAACGTCGTGATTTCGTTTGGAGAGTGGCTCGGCGATTTTGCGTAGTAAAATAGGCTTTCAGTCTTTTGCTCATACTTGCCGTGAGTTCCTGCGGTTTCTCGCCCGCGCTTGACCACAATCTCATTCTTAAATGCGTCCTTGGAAAATACATCGGCCATAAGACTGCGAACATACATCGTGCCGTTGTAATCACACCGGACGAACATGCAGCCAGTTTCTCGGATGAAACCCTTAGCCAAAACAGCCCTGTTTTCGAGCAGGGAAGCCCACGTAGCATCCTTATACTTCACGGAGTAGTGATAGTCTGCCTCTTGCTCCTTGTTGAATGGCGGATCGATATAGACGGCAGAAACCTTATCCGCATATTTCTTCTTGATCGTATTCAGCGCCTGATAGTTTTCGCTTTTGACAAGCCAGCCGTCCAGCGAAGCGTCGATGTTGTCGAACAGGCCGAGGAGTTCCATTTCCACGTCTTTGAAATGCTTCGTGTCGATGGGCAGGTATTGGAAAGCCTTGGCGAGGCGTTTGCCTTGGCTGTTCTTTTCCAGCACGGCGGTTTTCTTGAAGGAGTCGTTAGCGATGC
>CAIVHJ010000449.1 GCA_903905665.1 uncultured Phycisphaerales bacterium | reverse complement strand
GGAAGAAGGACTCCTGTCCCTAGGCCCGGGACGAGCCACAAGGGAACAGGAGTCGTAAACCAAAGGACTCGTGTCCCCCTACACGTCCGCCAAACGGCAAGCCGGGTTTTGGGGTTGCTTGCAAACCTGTCAAGAGCATCCTATTCTCTCCCGCATGGCGGACCAAACCGACAAGTTCAATATCTCCTCCTATCTGCCCATGATCGCACAGCGGATGGGAAACCAGCGTGCCGTGATCGTCGCCGTGCCGCAAACACGAAAGCAAACGGCGCGATATCGCGGCGCGACGTTCAGCCAACTCGAATCGCTTTCAAACCAATACGCCAATGGTTTGCAGCGGATCGGAATTCGAAGGGGGATGCGGACGCTGCTCATGGTTCAACCGGGGATCGAATTCACGGGTCTGGTGTTTGCATTGTTCAAAATCGGGGCGATTCCGGTGTTGATCGATTCGGGAATGGGCGTGAAGAATATGCTCCAATGCGTTCGCACGAGCCAGGCGGATGCGATGATCGCGGTTCCCACAGCCCAATTGCTCCGAAGATTGCGTCCAAAAGATTTTCAAACGATTCGGTCCGCTGTCACGGTCGGGCGGAGTTGGTTCGGCACGGGTCCCAATCTGGAAGAAGTCGCCAAGGGCGCCTCCAGCGAGTTCACGCCGGTCGAGACGAGCCGAAACGAAACGGCGGCGATTCTGTTCACTTCCGGGAGCACCGGACCCGCCAAGGGCGTCGTCTATGAACATGGGATGTTCGACGGACAGATACGCATTCTGCGCGAACATTATGAATACGAACCCGGCGAGGTGGAGTTGGCGACGTTTCCGTTGTTTGCGTTGTTTTGCCCCGCGCTGGGGATCACGTGCGTTTTTCCTGAAATGGATTTTTCCCGACCGGGGAACGCTGATCCGGAAAAAATAATTCGTGCCCTGCTCGAAACTCGCGCGACCAGCGCGTTCGGGTCGCCGGCCTTGTGGCGTCGGGTCGCCGAGTATTGTTCGCAGAACGATATTAAACTCTGGAATCTTCGACGGATTCTGGTGGCTGGGGCGCCGGTGCCCTTTTCGCTCGTGGAGCAGATGCGCACGACATTAAACATCAACGCCGACGTTCACACTCCCTACGGAGCAACGGAAGCATTGCCGGTGGCGTCGATCAAAGGGGCCGAGTTGCTTTCCGACTGTGTTGCAAGGACGCGCGTCGGCGCCGGGATCTGCGTGGGAGTCCCGCTTCCCAACGTCATCGTCCGAATCATTCGGATTACCGACGATCCAATTCCTTACTGGATGGATGATCTGGAGCTTCCGCAAGGCCGAATCGGTGAAATCGCGGTTTCCGGCGACGTCGTCACTCAATCGTACTGGGGTCTTGCCGAGGCGACGAAATCTTCCAAAATCAAGCTGGGCGACCGGACGTGGCATCGGATGGGCGACGTCGGGTATTTCGATACGAAAGGTCGTTTGTGGTTTTGCGGTCGGAAATCCCAGCGGGTCGAAACGCAAGAGGGGCCGATGTTCACGATCCGGTGCGAATCCGTTTTCAACGAACATCCCGACGTAAACCGATCGGCGTTGGTGGGTGTGGGCGAGCGGGGACGTCAAAAACCGGTCGTGATCGTGGAACCCAAGGGTCCCGGGTATCCACCGGCAGCTAGACTGGCGACGCTCACAAAAGAGCTGCTTCAAAAAGCGCATGAAAATCCACTGACGGAAAAAATCGACAAGATTTTGTTTCATCGGAGTTTTCCGGTGGACGTTCGCCACAATGCGAAAATCAACCGGGAAAAACTGGCGGAGTGGGCCCGGAGGCGAGTTCGATGAAGGCGCTGGTCACCGGTGGCGGGGGATTTCTCGGTTCTCGCATTTGCGAATTGCTGCGCCGGCGTGGAGATGATGTGTTTGCGCTGGGCCGCCGCTCCTATCCTCATCTCGATTCAATCGGGGTTCAAACCATTCAGGCCGACATCCGCGACATCGGAGTCGTCGGTCAGGCCTGCAAAGGAATGGACGCTGTTTTCCACACCGCCGCATTAGCGACGCTTTGGGGACCGCGACAGACTTTTTGGGAAATCAATGTCGATGGGACCTGCAACGTCATCGGGGCGTGCATTCGCCATCATGTTTCCAAACTGATTTTCACGAGCACACCGAGCGTGGTTTTCGGGCGTGAACCATTATGCGGGGTCGACGAAAGCCAGCCCTATCCGGCTCACTATGCGGCGTATTACCCAGAAAGCAAAGCCAAGGCGGAACAGATGGTGCTCGATGCCAACGGACCCGATCTTTGCACAGTGGCATTGCGACCACACCTGATTTTCGGGCCGCAGGATCCCCACCTGATCCCGCGCGTGATTGCTCGCGCTCGTGCCGGGAAACTTCGGCAAGTCGGTGACGGCGCCAATCTCGTCGATGTCACCTACGTGGACAACGCCGCACAAGCGCATCTTCTCGCTTGCGATGCCCTCCGACCCGGTGCGTCGTGCGCCGGCAAAGCCTACTTCATCAGCCAAGGCGAACCGGTGGCGCTTTGGCCGTGGCTGAACCATCTTCTTTCGCGTCTGGGAATCCCCGCGATACGGCGGTCGGTTTCGTTTCAGACCGCCTATCGGATGGGTGCAATCATGGAATTGATTCACGCATCGCTACGATTGAAGTCGGAACCAAAAATGACCCGATTTCTCGCTCTGCAACTCGCGCATTCACATTATTTCAATTTGTCGGCTGCCCAGCGTGATCTGGGTTATCATCCGCTCGTTTCCACCGAAGAGGCGGTCGAGCGAACGGTCGCTTATTTCCAAAATCATCCCCAATGACTTTGCAGAACAAACCGAATCCTTTATGATGGATGCACCCGAACCGCGTGTTCAATACCTACGACACCATGCACGTGTGGTGCTGTTTATCCAGTGGTGTGTAATCTGATCTGTGGTGTGAGAAGTCATGACTCGCTCTCTTCCTGATTCGGAACGAATTGTCATTACGGGTATCGGTCTTACCTCACCGCTCGGAGACGATCTGCCGACGTTTCGGCGCAATCTTCTGGAGGGAAGGTCCGGAATCAGGCGAATCGAAACCCGATTTATGGGTGCGGTTTTGGCGGGGGTGTGCAATTTCGACGAGAAGAAGTACGAATCCGCCAAGGAGCGTCGCCGGGGAACCCGCGCGGGAGCGATCTCCATCTTTTGCTGCAACGAAGCCGTGCGAAACGCCTCGCTCGATTGGGAGCGAATCGACAAGTCGCGGATTGGCGTCTATCTGGGAATCACCGAACACGGAACCATCGAGACCGAAAACGAAATCGCCGTCATCCGTGAATTCAACTACGATACGAAATGCTGGTCGCATCATCACAATCCGCGAACCGTCGCCAACGCTCCGGCCGGTGAAGTCACGATCAACATGGGAATCACGGGACCTCATTACACGATCGGCGCGGCATGCGCCGCCGGGAATGCCGGTGTCATTCAGGGCGTGCAGATGCT
>CAIVHJ010000448.1 GCA_903905665.1 uncultured Phycisphaerales bacterium | reverse complement strand
GGGTTGCTTCACGACATCGGGAAGGTGGCGATGGATGCGTGCCTGCCGAAGAGTTATGAGCGTGTGGTCGGGATCGCGCAAAGCCGGAACGTTTCGCTGCTGGAAGTCGAACAAGAGGTATTGGGGCTGGATCATACGGTGGCGGGCAAGCGTGTCGCACAGCACTGGAAATTGCCGGGCAGCGTGACCGAATGCGTCTGGCTTCATCATCTCAGCCCTGACTCGTTGCCCGATGCCGTCTCCAATCCCGATCTGGTGCAAATCGTTCACCTGGCTGATCGCTGGGTTCGTGAGCAGCGACTTGGATTTTCGGGGACCACGCTGGAGGGGACCAACAGCGTTGGAATTGCGCGGATGATGGGGATGCCGCCCGAATATCTGGAACAGATCGCGCCGTTGTTTTTGGAGCGGATCGAAGAGCGGGCGGAGTTGTTGGGTCTCAACGATCTGACTTCCGGGAAGGTGTACGTTGAGGCGGTGTCGCGTGCGGGTGAGGAACTGGATCGGGTCAGTCAGGACCTGAGCGAGTCCACTCGTCAGCTGGAATCGCGGTCGAAATTTGTGCATTTTCTGCACCGGTTTCATTCGGCGTTGTACAGCCACCTGACGCTCATTGACTTGTGTCGAATCGGCGCGAGTTGCGCGCGGGAGATCATAGAGATTCCGTCCGTGGTCGTTTTTACCTGTCGTCCCGGAAAAGACGTTTTTTACGTCAGCGTCGCCAATGAAAAAGGTCATGCCGAAGAAGTGTTCACCAGTCAGGAAGCGGCCGGTTATGACGCGGTGCTGAAAGCCACGGTGGCGCATCCAACGCTCATGGTGGCGCCGGGGAATTTGTCGGTGTTGCGGGAACGGTTGTCGGATCAACTGGGGCCCGATCCGTTGTGGATGTATCCGATCGTGCGAGAAGGGGCGATCTGGGGGGGGATCGTGTTTCCGGCGACGGCCGAGGATGTTCGCCGGCTGGGGCGCCTTCTGGACGAGTTGACGATTTTTGCGACGGCATTGGGAGTCGCCCTGGTGACGGGACATGAGCGGAATCAGGCGGAGCGACTGAACGAGAGTTTGGTGCAGGTGACTCGGCAACTCAATGCCGCTCAGGCTCGGTTATTGCAAGCTCGGTCGCTGGAGATGATCGCGGAGATGGCAGCGGGTGCGGCCCATGAATTGAACAATCCGCTGGCAGTCATCGCGGGTCGGAGTGAGTTGTTGGCGGACGCGATCGAAGATGAAAAAATTAAAAAGGAGATCGTCATCCTGACGGAGCAGGCGATGCGTTGCAGCGGGATTGTGGACGAGTTGATGAAGTTCGCCAAACCGGCGGTACCGCAACCAGAAAAAGTTCACCTTTCAGCATTGTTAAAGGGGAAGGTCGGGGAGTGGGTGGAAAAATCCTCGCTGGGTTCCGAACAGATATCGCTGGAAATATCGGACGAAGACATCTACATCTGGGCGGATCGCGGGCAACTGGATGCGATGTTTGAGGAATTGATCAAGAATGCATTTGAGGCTGTTTCATTACCCCAAGGGCGCGTGAACATAAACTGCCACCTCGATCCTACCGATGAAAAAGTGGTGGTGGCGGTGAAGGACAACGGTTGCGGAATGAACGCCGAGGTACTGGAAAAGGCACGCAATCCGTTTTTTTCCCATCGACCGGCGGGTCGTGGCCGCGGACTGGGTTTGTCAAGAGCATGGCGTTGGTGCGAGATCAATAACGGGAAAATCCGTTTGGAATCTCAGCCCCACGTCGGCACGACCGTCTGGCTCGAATTCCCGACCATCTAAAACCAGGAACTGGTGAATGAGCTGAGCGTGCAGTGGCTTAGTCCACTTCTCGATGTTGCGTCTAGCCGTGACAGAGACAACCTCTATTGGTGCAACAATGCCGGATCGGACGACCATTTTGATCGTTGAAGACGATGAGCCTTTGGCTCAGATGCTGGCCGAGCATTTGCGTCAGCAGATGGACGCCGAGGTTGTTCACACGAAAACGGCTTCGGAAACAATTCGTCTGGATCTGGACGACCCGCCGGATTTGATGATCACGGACTTGTTGCTTCCCGACGGCAACGGTCTGGACCTGATCAAACTGATCCGTTCGACGCGGGATTATCCCGTGATCGTCATCACTGGATCGCCGACGGTCGGTCGCGCGGTGGAAGCCATGCGACTGGGCGTCGTGGACCTGTTGCCCAAACCGTTCGATTTGGCGCGGTTGACGAGTGTGGCGAAGTCCGCCTTGTCGGATTATCGCCGCCGCAAAGCGCGCGAGCATCGGCTGGAGCGTCTGGAAAAACTCGTTCACAAAGTCGTCGATGAGCGTCGTTCGCTTCAGGAACGCGTCGATCTCGTGTGTCGGGACCTGGTGGGCGCCTATCATGATCTGGCCCAGCGGTTGATTCAGGAAACCCGCTCCCGTCGATCCTTCGATTCGTGAATTCTCAGATTCCCTCCCCACCCGAAAAGCCGTCTCATTACTCTGGAGATGATGTTCGCGCGTTCAGGTGGCGTTGGTCTTTTGAATAAATCGGGAGACGAGCATTCCGCCTTCAAACAGCAAGAGCATGGGAAAAGCGAGGGCGAGTTGGCTGAGCACATCGGGCGGGGTGATGACGGCAGCCACGATGAAAATGACCAGAATCACGTATTTGCGAACCCCCGACATCTGGGTCACGGTGACGATTCCAGCCCACGTCAAAAACACGACCACGAGCGGCATCTGGAACGCGACTCCAAAGGCGAGCGCCATCTCCAGCACAAACGAGATATAGAAGTCGATCGAATACTGATACGAAATAATGGATTGCTGCGTCGTCGGCTGGAGTTGAATCTGATAGGTCTGGTTGTCATCGACGAGTTTGAGTTGCCTTCGTTCCCGATTGAACCACACGTCGCCCGATTTCGGATGAGCGGGGTCACCGGAAAGGACCGGGATATTGAGCGGAGAAATTTCATCCACGGATGGGGCGGGTTTGGAGGTGCCGAGGAGTTGGCGCTCGAGCAGGTTGGGCGACCAGTCGGGGACGAGAAAGTTCTGGTTGAACGATGCGAAGAAATTCAGCGCGATCGGCAGGACGACGTAGAACATGAACGACACGCCGACCACAAATAACGCCATCGACGGGACGATGAAACGCTCGACGGCCCGTCGCTCGCGGGGATACAGTCCAGCCGCCACAAAAAGCCATATCTGGTAGATCACCCAGGGCGCCGAGAGGATCAATCCTCCCAGAAGCGAAATTTTCATGTAGATCATAAACGTGTCGGGTGGACTGAGGGACTGGAGCGAGGGGATTTGGTGATATTTTTGCAGGACGATGTAGGCGGGACGAATAATGAACCCGATGAGTTCCTGCGTTTTGAACAGGCACAGGGTGGTGGCGACCGTGATTCCGAGCAGGGCGAAGATGAGCCTTCGGCGTAATTCCTCCAGATGGGCGGTCAGAGGCATCCGAGTGTCGTTCGGATGAGGAATCACCTTGAACAACCGGGAGAAGACGTTCATGGTGGGCATTCTATAGTTGAAGAAGCATCGGCCGCAACGACGGAAATTCAACGGGGTAACGTCCTCACACACAGGAAGTGTCCGGGTCAGGTTTTGCCTTGGGGCAACGGGTCGGAGGAGCCTCGCTCTTCCCTCTCGTCCCTCTTGCGATTCGCTTTGCGGCGAGCAGTCCCGACAATTCCCCGTTCTCAAGGAATTCGTCGAAGGCCTCCGTGCTCGGAAACACCTTGTCGCTATAGGCCAAAACTACCCAGTTCGCCGCCAGCGGGGTGATGGTCAGCACAACAGCGCCGCCCCTGGCTGCCTCGTACATCTCGATGGCTGTGCCCATGGAGGCTGAAGGAAGATACGCGATCAGGACATCGCATTCAGCCGCCCGCCGAAAACCGTCGGACAGCGTCTGGATGATCATGGAATGACCGTAGGCCACGGAGTTGGGGTGCGCCTCATAGTGGCAATACACTTCCGCCGTCGGCAGGTGTCTTGCCAGCGACTCCTTGATTCCGTCGCGCCAACGCTGGTCAACGATTTTGGGCTCTACAAGCGAACCCTGCATGATACCGGCCAGAAACACGCGCATCTGCCTTCTCCTCGATGTGAATTACTGGAGACGTTCTTGATCGCCCGCGAACCGCCGCCATAAGCACCGCAACTCAAGCATCCATGAAAGACATCGTCAGGTCAAGAGTAGGACGGACGGGCCGGATATGGAATCCGCCCAATTCCCAAATAGTGCAACCCTGTTTCAAATGGCGAACGCGAGAGTTCCCAAACGATGCAATGGGTGAGTGACTGGACCTCGGAGCGGCACACATTCTCCGTCGCAGATAAGTTGGATCACCAGACGATTCTCGTCCAATAGAGCGTACACGCCGCCACGGGAGGGAAGTCTCTGATAATCGAACGGAAGGCTTTGAGAGGAACGCTCCAATTTTGAGGAGGAATGTTGATCGAAACGATCAACCATGACCCAACGCGCTCCCGCATCTGAATTTCGCACTCCGCGTTCATCGTTCCGCATTTGCTCAGATGGGCATGCCGGTGATAATGGCTTCAAAGGCGATTCTGCCGTCCACGACTCCCTGTGTGGAGAAAACGATGCGACGGGTGCGGGATTCGAGCATTTG
>CAIVHJ010000447.1 GCA_903905665.1 uncultured Phycisphaerales bacterium | reverse complement strand
TCAACGAACTCGTCGGCGATGGATTCTTCGACGATCGCGCGACTTGCCGCGGTGCAGCGTTGTCCGGTCGAGCCAAGCCCGCCCTGAACGGTTCCTTCGATGGCAAGGTCCAGATCGGCGTCGTGCAGGATGACAAGCGGATTCTTTCCACCCATTTCGCATTGCACTCGTATGCCCCTACGGGATGCTTGAGAATAGATTTCACCGCCCACTTCGCATGATCCGGTGAACGACACGCCGTGGATTTCAGTATGATTCACGATTTCGTCCCCGACGGTTCCGCCGCTCCCCGCTACCATGTTGAGGACGCCAGGGGGAAATCCCGCTTCTTCAAAAATCTCGACGATTTTAACGGCAGTGAGTGGAGTAAACGTCGCCGGCTTGAATACGACTGTGTTTCCCGCGACCAGGGCCGGGGCGATTTTCCAGACCGGAATTGCAATCGGAAAATTCCACGGTGTAATGAGTCCGACAACGCCAATCGGCTGATGGATCGTGTAGATGAAGGTGTTCGGCAACTCGGAGGGGATTGTTGAACCGTGAAGCCTTCGACCCTCACCGGCGGTGAATTCCATGATGTTTATTGCACGTTGAACCTCTCCACGAGATTCCCGAAGAATTTTTCCTTCCTCCTTTGTGAGGGCAATCGCGACTTCCTCCATCCGCTCCTGCATCAATCCCATCGCCTTGAAGAGCAACCGCCCGCGCACCGGCGCGGGAGTCGCTTTCCACTTCGGTGATGCTTCTTTGGCAGCGGCGATCGCTGCCCGAGTTTCTTCGCGGGTTGACAGAGAGGTATGGCAAAGAACCTCATCCGTATCGGCGGGGTTGAGGTTGGGAACCGTTTTTCCACTTCCGGAGCCGACCCATTTCCCGCCGATGTAGTTCTTGACTGTGGGGATCGAAGGCGTGGCTTGGTTCTTCTTTCCAGCTTTTGAAACGTCGGGTTGCATAGTGAATTCCTTTGGAGACGAGGTTGAAAACTAAGGTTCGGGGTCGGGGTTGCTCATCGAACCCCCAACCCCAAACCAAAGAGCTGTGACTACTTTATGAGTATCATTTTCTTTATGCTCGAGAAACTTCCCACGTTCAGCCTGTAAAAATACACGCCGCTCGGGAACGTATTTGATTGCCACTGAATGTTGTATTCGCCGGCGGTTCTCTCGCCGTTCACAAGCGTTGCAATTTCCTGCCCAAGAATATTGTACACTTTGAGTGTCACAAAGCCGGCCTTGGCGAGGCTGAATTGGATCATTGTCGATGGATTAAACGGGTTAGGGTAGTTTTGCAGTAACGAAAAACCACCAGGCAGCGATGAGAGTTTGTTTTCCCGCACCGAGAGTATGATTCCACTTGTATCATGCAGAATAACGCTGCCACCAACTGCCCATCCTGTATTCGCATCGACGAACTGAACGGCATGAAGGTCTGTGTTTGCGTTGGAGATTTGAGACATCCATGTGGATCCGCCGTCGGTTGTTGCCACAATGTTCCCGCCACAGCTTCCGACTGCCCAGCCGGTTGTGCTGTTTACAAAACACACTGAGTAAAAGTCACAACCTCCTGGCGATTGGGATGTCCAGCTTGAACCCCCGTCGGTTGTTTTGATAATGGTCGCGCCTCCGCCAACCGCCCAACCTGTATTGGCGTCAACAAAATACACGGAGTACAAAGTGGAATAATACCCTGTGAATTGTGAATTCCACGTCGAACCCCCGTCGGTTGTCTTCATGACGGTCCCATTGTCGCCGGATGCCCAGCCGGTGGTAGCATTCACAAACGAGAGTGCGTAAAGATCGGATGTCCCGGAAATTTGATTTGACCATGTAGTACCTCCGTTAGTAGTTCTGAGCAGCCTGGGAGTGCTATAGCCTCCGGCCGCAATCCAGCCGTTGTTTGCGTCGGCGAATTTGACTGCGTGCAGGTCATTCGTGGTGGACGAATTCTGGGAGGTCCAGGTGCTTCCACCATTAGTAGTTTTCTTGATGAC
>CAIVHJ010000446.1 GCA_903905665.1 uncultured Phycisphaerales bacterium | reverse complement strand
TGAACGTTCTGCCCCCATGATCCACCCACAGTGAGATTTGCTACACAAACTCCCAGCACCACCCCCCCCACGGCTCCCCCGATCATCTTCCATCGCAGGCGCTCAACCACCCAGGCAAACAACAATACCATCGGAACCACCCACGGATAAATAAACTTCGTCAGCCGCCAAAACGGCCGATACGTCCATGGAACCTGCGTCCCAAAACTCATCCATCCCCAAAACAGCAATCCGCAGATCAGTAACAAACGCAGCGGCTGCGGTAACTGGCGGTACAAACACAATCCACCCACCAATGCCGCGAACACCGATATCCCGAATTCCTTGCTGAACACCAAATGCCCAACGGGCCAAAGAAAGAACTCCGGGTTCACCTCCCCACCGACCATCAAAGAGGCAACGGGATTCTGGCTGCCCGACTGGGCGAGCGCCAATCGAAACCCCAACCACACGTCTCCGTAAACAACCCCCATCATCCCCATGTCCACGACTTGAAACACAATCCCTGTGATCACAAGCGTCAAGACGCTCGGAGCATACCGGCGGTAATCCATGAGCAACGAGGCAACGACCAGCGATGCTACGTAATAAATCCCCGCCAAATGTGTGACGACCCCCAACGACAACATCACTCCAGCCAAATACCTGGCCGAACGGGATCGCGGCGATTCAAGAAACCCCAGTGTCCCCACCGACATCATCGCCGTCATCACCGTAAACGCCCCGATCGTCGTTCCCCCGTCCACATCGACCGGCAAAACCGCCGTCAACAACCCCGCCCACCATCCGTGCGCCATCGTCAAATATCGACGACACGCCCAGAGCACGCATCCCAAAATCATGGCCGACCCGATCAACGACGGCAATGTCGCCGCCACTTCGTTCCGACCGAACATTTTCATCGACGCCCAAATCATCCCGTTTGCAAGCAGCCGCGATTCCCAGTGATTGGCGGGAATCCGATCCCACAACGCCGCAAACCGCATGTGATACAAATCGTCGCTTCCCTGCAACCCCTCGAAAAACACAACCCGCATCAACAACCACACCGAAAAACATACCACGCAGATTACCCATGGGCGCATAAAAAGCCCACCGATCGTTTTCGGTGGGCTTGAAAACTCTGACCTCAAAAAATCACCATTCACCATCGATGATCAACGCTCATGGATTGGACTTCGTCGGTTCCGGTTCGGTCTTCTCGGAATCGCTTTTTTCAGAATCAGCCTTCTCGGACTTTTTTGGCTCCGAACCGGAGGAAGATTTATCCGAAGACGGCCCGCGCACTCCCGAATAATATTTTTTGACCGCGCTCTTGTACTGACTCGGAATCTTGCTCTTGTTGATCGCATCCGTCGCTTCACGCTCAGAAGCCGACGTCAAATCCACCTCACCCTGCCCCACCTCCCCCTTCACCTGTTCCCCGTCCACGTAGGTCTTGCTGATGATGCTCCCCTTATTCGTCACAACAGGCGTCCGTTCTTTCTTGAATCCCGTTGCCGTCTCCTCCTCATCCAGACTTCCCCCGCGACCCTGTCCCGGATCCGTCCCGCCTCCGCGTCCTTTTCCTCCACCGGTGCCGCCCTCCCGACCGGTCCCCCCGCATTTTTCGCAACCTTTCCCATTGCAATTCTGACACTTGTTTTCGTTCGATGTCTCGTTTTTCTTCTCGTTCAAATCCGACAGCGTCGATTCCATCTCGTTCATCTGCTGCTGCATCTGCTCCATTTCGTTCAACTGATCGCTCACCTGATCCAGCTGCTCGGATGCGTCGGACGACTCTCCGTCTTTCATCGACTCGGCGGCTTTCTGCATAGACTGCGCCATCTGACCTCCGCGGCTCCCCGCCTGCTGACATGACTGGCACTTCTTCATCATCTCCTTGATCTGTTGATCGTCGGCGCCTTTTTGCTTCATCTGCTCCTTGATTTTTTCCATGTCCTGCTTGGTCAATTGCTCCAGCACCTTCTCTGCCGTCTCTTTGTCCACCCCCGACTGCTCCAATTCCTTTTTCAACTCATCCTTGCGCTCCTGCTGTTGAGCCGCCTGCTCCAGCTTTTTCGAAAGGTTGTCCAGCTGTTTCTGAATCTCTTTTTTCTTCTCGACGTCTTCCTTGTCCTGCAACTTGGCCAATTCTTCCTTCAATTCCTGAACGGCGTCCTTGGCCGCTTTGAAATCCCCCCGCGCCAGGGCCTGCGATAACTTCTCCGTCGGAGTCTTCGGCTGCTGCGTTTGCTTGAGACCCTTGAACATCTGCTTGAGGTCACGAACCGTGTTCTGCTTTTCGTTTTGCTGCTGTTTGATGGCGTCCGCCACCTGATCGATCTTTTTGATCTCCTCCCGCCGAATGCTTTCCGGGGTCTTCAACTTCTCCGTCGGCAACTGATCCACCGTCTTGAGTTGCTCCTTCAGGTCCTTCAGTGCCGGATTCTTCTCCAGTTCCTCTCTCAAGTCCTGCATCTTCTTCTGCGCCCGCTTGACTTCCTGCGACGTGACATCGAGCGGCTTGTCCTGTCGAGCCTTCGCATCGTCTTTGGCCAGGAGCGGCTTGATCGGCAACAACACCACAATCACCGCCGCCAAAACCGCCGCCGTGGCAAACGACAACGACGACGGCCACCGATACCGAATGAACACTCTTGGACTGACCCGCCGACTGACGGCTTCGGCGTCTTGCACGACTGCCTGTGCAAACGGATCGGACATTCTTTCGCAACACAAACTGCTGCTGACGCGCTCCTTCAATCCCGCCGCCGAATCCAATGCCGCCGCCGCCGTCAACTCATCCACGCGGCGAACCACGGCCCAAATCCACGACGCCGCCAGCACCACACCCAGCAACCCCAATCCGATCCACTCCATCGGCCAATGCAACGCCAGCAATCGAATCACCACGACAACCACCGACCACACGACGGCTGCTCCCAGCAAACACCATCCCGCGCAGGCGAACCAGTCGTTCACCGTCATCCGCCACTGCGTCTGTCTCACGTTCTGTCGCGTCACCGTCATGACCTGCCCCCAAACCTCTTAACCTCTTGAACTCCTATACTCCTGAACTCTTCAACTAACCCTTAAGCTCCTGAACTTTTTCAACTCCTAAACTTTTCTTCCTACTTGATCTTATGCCCCCAATCCGGCACAAACAAGCGACACCTCCTTTACAACCCCTATCGTCCCGATCATGCTATAGACGTGAAAAACCGCTGCACGTTTCCAAGAAAGCACCGCCTGCACCTCCAACGCGACTTCCGACGCGTCTTGGCTCTGCGCTGCCGTTCTAGTGACCCAAACATCACTATCTACATCGCGCCCAATGGGTTAAAACACTCCCGCCTCGGACTGAGAATCAGTCGCAAACTCGGCAATGCCGTCATCAGAAACCGACACAAACGCTTGATACGCGAAGCCTTTCGACTGTTGCGCCTCGCCGAAACACTCCCCGGGTATGATTTGATTTGTATTCCGAAACCCGGTGCTTCCCGAACTCTCAGCGATTATCAAAATTCGCTCGAACACCTGCTCCAAACCACCGTCCGGCGATTCGCAAAAAAATGACCCAGGTTTCACCGGGTCACTGATCCTTGAATGGAACTACGGACCCTCACCATTCGCTTCACGCTTCATGGTTCACGCGTTTCCTTGCTCGGTATCTTTAAATTGAAATGCGTATCAGAAGTATCAATGGTGTGGGGAGTCGATCAGGTCAACCTGAACGACCGTACCTGCGGTAAGGGAAGGCCGATCTGCGGGAACCTCAAGACGGGCTTCTACCAATACCAGTTCCGTGGCGGAGTCCACTTCCGGCGCAATATTCTCGACCACCGCCGAATAACCGCTTTTCCCCTCATCCGTACGGATAACCACCGTCGGTTTGCCCCGATGTGATTCCTCTCGCAGCGATTCTGCCACGTCCGGCGCCACGGCAAAACGGACCCACGGATTCCCCTCGCTGATCAATCGCAAGATCGCATTTCCCGGCCCCACCAGCGCCCCCGGATCCACAAACCGCGCCGCTACCACCCCGTCAAACGGCGCCTTCAACTCGGCATCGGCCAACTGCTGCTTGAGAACGCTGATCCTCGCCTCTTCCTGCGTGACGTTCGCCTGAGCGACTGCGACGTCAGCCTCTGTTTGTTCTACCCACAGCTTCGCCTCTTCCTGTTCCACGTCGGAATAACCCAGCGGTTTTTCTTTCCGATGATCTCGTTGAGCCACGGCTTGACGATTCTGCGACTCCATTTTCAATTCCGTCGCCTGGGCCCCCTTTAGCGCCGCATCCGCACCCTTCAACTGTTGGCGAATGGACTCTGATTCCAGTGTGGCCAAAGAATCGCCCGATTGCACACGCTGACCGATCTGAACGTGAATCTGCTCCAACACCCCCTGAAATCGAGGCGTAATGTCCACCGCCTGCCGGGCGAATACCACCCCCACCACGGGTTGGGACGATCGCTCATCCTCATCAGATCGAACAAGCCCAATGGGCGCCACGGCAGCCTTTGCCGACGAAACTTCGATCGACGGCGCTAGAGTTGATTGGCGCATTAAGAACACACCGGTGCAAACCACGAGCGCCAGTATTACTGCGATGAAAAGATTCCGTGCCACAGGAGACATGCGATATGATCATCCTCAACGAAAATCCGCCCACCACCCCAAACTCAACCAATTTCCTCTCCAAAAGGTTGGGACTGCGGGCGGATTACCATTCTATCATTCATCTTACAGTTGCGATGTCATGTTTTTCTTGCCAGTTTGGTGGGCAAATAGTGACCGAATCACAATGACACGAACCCCGACACGAATCATTTGACGCACAAGGGTCCGGTACACTGATACACATGCGACTCCATTTAGTAAATTCCGTGGTCACTAAAGTCACGATGGTGGTGAGCAAAGTGGTTTGGATGATTCCTCCATTCACATCCCGCAGGTCCACTTCTGCCAAATTGCGAATGGTCTCTTTGATAAATTGTAATTTCCCGACATTTTTTGTCCCCATGTTTCTCCATCCTTTCAAGTTATGAATACGACTGAAATATGCCGCACATCATCAAAACAGACGCTCACTCTCCCCTACATAGTATATTACCCCATTTTTTATCGGTCTGACACGAAATTAGGCATTTTTAATAAAAATTTATGCACTTCACTTTGCTGAAGACGGGTGGGGTTTTTCGCCAACAACACCTGAAAGCGCTTTCGGGAAACCTCAAGCATCGGCCTTGCTTCACGCTTCGTGCCAACTTGATGGGCCGGATACCCATAGCCATTTCCGAATGACTTCTCTGTTCCCCCCCGGTCCAAAACACCTTAAAATGCCGATGTTAAGACAAGCACGGTCACAGGTTTGAGGAATGTCAAAATTGCAGTCCCCCCCTCCTGACATCTTTCGGCAGGAAGCGCTGGATCACTACCTGAGTCGGCGCGAACAACCCGGACAACCGCTTCGGATTTCTCCGGCTTGGGTCTGGCCCATGTACCTGGTGATGGTGTTTCTGGCACTTGCGGGTTTTGCTTACACCCTGATTGGTCGGATCCACGAATATGCCGAAGGACCGGCGATCATTCGATGCCTCGGGCGAGAGGATTTGACTGCCACTCTCGGAGGAACGATTCAATCCATCGATGTCGTCCCGGGCCAGGAAGTTCGGGCGGGCCAAACGCTCGTTCGCTATTACGATGCCCTCGAATCCGCGGAACTCCAGCGAATCAATCGCGAATGGAAATCGCAGTTGATCAATTATCTTCGAAATCCGGCTGACGAGACTGCCCGTCGCGCCATCAGTCAGTTGCGAGCCCAGCGAGAAGAAGCGCAGACCCGCCTCGACGAGCGTCGGCTTGTGGCACCGCGAGACGGGATCATCGACGATATTCGCATACGAACCGGCCAAGGCATTGGCGCCGGGCAAACCGTCTGTACGCTGCTGGGAAACGACCAGAAACCCACACTGATTGCCTTGTTGCCGGGGCACTATCGGCCTCAGATCAAAACCGGAATGCCGATCCGTGTGGAATTAACGGGATATCGCTATGCTTACCAATCCGCCACCATCCAACAAGTCGGCGGAGAGTTGCTGGGCCCGGCGGAGGTCGCTCGATACCTCGGACCGGATGTCGCCGACAGTTTTCCGCTCAGCGGTGCGGTGGTCGTGGTTCACGCGGATCTGCCCAGTCGGATGTTTCGGGCGGACGATCGGGCCTATCCCTATTACGATGGAATGTTGGCGCAGGCGGCAGTGAAGGTCCGGTCGGAAAGTATCCTGCTCAGTTTCGTTCCGGGGCTAAAGAGGATTTTCGGAAATTCCAATGAGTGAACCCCCCACAGACACGACTCCTCTGACACAGCGATTTCCCGTGCTGGAACGTCTGGGATGGCCGGGTTCGTTTCGCCGGGTACCCCATGTGCAGAGTCTTGAATTGGCGGATTGCGGTGCCGCATGTCTGTCGATGGTGCTGGGTTATTTCGGAAAAGAGGTGCGACTCGACGAGGTCCGAAGCATGACCGGCACGAGCCGAGAGGGAGTCAACGCCCTGTCGATTCTTCAGGCTGCCCGATGGTACGGTTTACGCGGACGGGGGATCAAGATCGAAGTCGAAGACCTCGAATATCTCCCGCCGGCGTCGATCCTTCACTGGGAATTCAATCACTTCGTCGTATTTGAGAAACTCAGTCGAGAGGAAGTCCACCTTGTCGATCCGGCGTTTGGGCGGCGGAGTATTCCGATGGCGGAATTCCGTCGGTCGTTCACGGGTGTGGCGCTGGTGCTGGAACCCGCCGAGGATTTCGACAGCACTTCCAACCGCCCCCGTCCGATCCGTCGTTACCTCAAACAGATTCTGACCCAAAAAGGCCTGCTGGGACGCGTTCTCGTCATCTCGGTGCTCGTCCAGTTATTCGGATTAGCAACGCCGGTGTTGACGGGGGTCCTCGTGGACAAAGTTCTTCCGCGAGGGGACTACAATCTGTTGATCGTGGTGGGACTTGGGCTGTTGGGGGTAGCGTTTTTCAACACGATCGCATCGATGGTCCGGTCATTTTTTCTGTTGCATCTGCGAACGATCCTCGATGCACGGATGACGTTGAATTTCGTCGGTCATATGGTCGGGCTGCCTTATGATTTTTTCCAGCGCCGGTCGAGCGGCGATTTGATCATGCGGATGAACAGCAACGCCACGATTCGTGAAATTCTAACGTCGTCGGCGCTTTCGACCATTTTGGACGGTACGCTCGTCAGTCTGTATTTCATTCTGCTGTTCGCCGCCAACGTTCAAATGGCTTTGTTGACCCTCGGTGTGGCGGTGGTGCAGATGGTGCTGTTTCTGCTGGCGCGGCAGCGTTACCGCGATTTGATGACCCGCGATCTGCAAACTCAGGCCAAATCGCAAAGCTATCAGGTGGAAATGCTGGCGGGAATCGAGACGCTCAAAGCCAGCGGCACCGAAGATCGCGCAGTGGAGCGTTGGTCGAATTTGTTCGTCGATGTGCTGAACGTTTCTTTGGCGAGGGGACGGCTCAGCGCAATCGTTGAGCCGTTGCTGGGCATGGTCCAGACAATGTCCGGACTGGCGATTCTGGGTTTTGGCGGCTATCAGGTCATGCAGGGACGGCTGAGTCTGGGAATGATGCTGGCGGTCAATGCCATCGCCAACAACTTCCTTTCGCCTCTTTCCTCGCTGGTGGGTACCGCGCTGCAATTGCAATTGCTCGGAAGTTACGTCGAACGAATTAACGATGTTCTCGATACCCCTCCCGAACAGGACAAATCCAAAGTCAAACGCGCCGGCCGACTCGCAGGACATATTCAGGTCGAGGAAATCACGTTCCGATATCATCCGCTCGGTCCCCCCGTCATCGACAAGGTGTCGCTGGAAATTCAACCGGGGCAATTCGTCGCCATGGTCGGCCGTTCCGGATCCGGAAAATCCACCTTGGCCAGCATTTTGCTGGGCCTGCATCGACCCGCCATCGGACGAGTGCTGTTCGATGGCTCGGACCTGATTTCCCTGGATGTCCACTCGGTGCGAAATCAACTCGGAATCGTCACCCAGCACCCGTATTTGTTCGGAGGTTCCATTCGCTCCAACATCGCCTTGTCCAATCCGGAATTGTCGATGGAGGAAATCGAATCCGCCGCGCGATTCGCTCTGATCCACGACGACATTGCGTCGATGCCGATGGGATACGAAACGATCTTGGCGGACGGCGGCGCTTCGTTGTCGGGGGGTCAGCGGCAGCGATTGGCGATCGCACGCGCGCTCGTACACAAACCCGCCATCATCCTGCTCGACGAAGCCACCAGTGCGCTGGATGCCATGACGGAGCACTTGATCCAGCGAAACCTTGAATCGCTCAAGTGCACCCGCATCGTCATCGCTCAGCGGCTCAGCACGATCATCAATGCTGATCTCATTCTGGTCATCGAAAACGGCGCCATCATCGAACGAGGCACTCATGCTGAGTTGCTGGCACGCAAGGGTATTTACGCTCAACTGGTAGCCGCCCAGATGGCTGACCCGTCTCCATCTTCTTTGGGGACAACCCCTTAAAATAACTGGTTTTCGAATCCAGACAGGGTGTAACCCAAAGGTCCCTATAAAAATGAGGAAATTTTTTAGTGGATATTGTGTCGCTGCCGTTCTATACTCAGAATGTCAAAAACGTGTAAAGGAGTTCCACATGAAAAAATTGCAACTCAACAAAGAAACACTCAGAATTCTCAATGACGACTATCTGCCCTTCGTCCGAGGCGACAACGGCGGTTTCGTGCCCAAACCATTTCTGGGTATCGCAGCGCGGCGGGTTTCTGACACTGGTGAAGGAGGGTGTCCTGGTATTTCCGGAACGCCATTTCTTGTGGGTGCCGAGGAACTGAATCAGGCGATTCTTGACCAAGGCTACCGCTACAAACGCGGATTCTCGTGCCCACAAACGGGATGACGCGCACTGCCACTATCGAAACCCATGACGAGCATTTCTCTGATCTGCTTAAGAGGGTGCTGCAATCTACCCCAGAAAAAAGGACTCTCCTATCGGGATGCAGGAAGTGATTCCATCATCTGTTGATAATGCGCGACACGATCCGGTTTGTCCCAGGCCTGATAAAGATCAATCAATCGCTGCAAGGCTTGCCTAGTTCGCAGATTACGTTCGGGAGCCTTCTCGCGGATGACTTCATAGCTTTGCAGGAGCAGAGATTCCGCTTCCTCATAGCGACCCATCGCCGTCAAGCACTCCCCAAGAAGCCCTCGTGAAATTGCAAGTTGCCTGTCCCCCGAAAGCAGTTGTTGCCGGACGTCCAGCGCCTCCCGGAGCAGCGATTCTGCCTCAGCCAGACGACCTTGATCCATATAGACCCGCCCCAACTCAACCAAAAAGTACGTAAGCGTCAGACTTCGATCTCCGAAGTGCTTTCGGCCAATCTCTACGTTCTTAAGGCACAAGGTTTCTGCTTCGTCATATCGTTTCTGTTCACGCAACACTTCAGCCAGATCATTCATCACCTCCGCACAGCGCCAGTGGTCTTCTCCACCGAGTCGCCGACGGATTTCCAGCGAGCGACGAAGAAACCCTTCCGCTTGAACTGGGTCCTTCTTGCGACCCACAACCAGTGCCAGTTCACGAAGAATCTCGCTCACCTGAAAGTCATATTCACTCGGATGGGCCTCATAGACGCTCAGCGCTCGACGAAAATTGTCCTCCCCGTCATCGTATCGCTCCATCGCCGTATATACTTCGCCCAGCATTCGGTACGTCTCAGCCACGCTTGGATGCCGTTCTCCCAGCAATCGAACTTGCATCGCCAGCGCCCGACGATACAACACGTCCGCCTGTTCATAATCACCGCCCAGAAAATACAGCTCGGCCCAGTTGCAGAGCGTGGAAGCAATCTCCGTCCGCTCCTCGCCCCACAGTTGATGCTCGACATCGATTACCTGACTGTACCATTGCTCGGATTCCGGAAAATCCCGTTTGAAACTCTTGTAAAACTCCGCGATTTTCTCCATCACACGCACCACGTCTGCATGGGCCGCCCCTCGAGCACGACGCTCGATTTGCAGCGCGCGAAGCAACAGATTTTCGGCCTCGGAAATTTGTCCCTGCTCGGCTAAGGGACCCGCCAATCGAACGAGACTTTCCGCCACCTGCACATCGTCTCTCCCCAGTGTTTTTTCACGTAGGGCCACCGACCGGCGCAAGTGGTGCTCGGCTTCGTGCATGAACCCTAACTGACAGTAGGCTTGACCGATGGTATCGCGCAATGCCGCCTCCACCAGCGGCTGATCGGCGAACTGACTCTCGATCTGCTTCGATGATTCGTCCAAAACCTCTCGAACGGTGGTCTCGGCGCCACGGGCCGATTCCGGATTCACCGACGCGAGCATTCGCTGCAAAAATGACTGAATCTGCTGCGCCTGCTGAGCGGAAGTCTCGGCTCGAACATACAGAATGCTCATCCAAACCGCCGAAAAAGCAACCAGCCCGAACACACCGGCAGCCACGGCAAACGGAAGTTTGTGCCGGGTCACCAGTTTCCGCATCTGGTACAACACACTCGGCGGACGGGCCGTAATCGCCTCACCCGACAGGAATCGTTCCACGTCGTCCCGCATCGCCGAAACACTCTGATAACGCATCTGCGGATCTTTGGACAACGTCTTCAGCAGAATCGTCTCAAGATCGCCCCGCAACCCACGCCGAATGACGCAGGGTCTTGTCGGCTCCTCCTCGCAAATGGTCCTCAGCGACTCCGGAATCCAGATCGGATTCACCGAATAAGGCAACTGCCCCGTCATCATTTCGTAGAGAATCACCCCCAGTGAATAAACGTCGCTCCGAACGTCGATTTCTTCGGGCCGTCCACGGGCCTGTTCGGGACTCATGTACGACAGCGTTCCCACGATTCGGCCGGGTTCGCTGACCAGGGTCGTGGCTGCCACATCCGCATCGGTGATCCGCGCCACGCCAAAATCCAGAATTTTGGGCATCCCCTCGTCGGTCACGAGGATATTGGCGGGTTTGAGATCCCGATGAATCACACCTCGTTGATGTGCATAATGCACCCCGTCGCAAATCCGAATGAACAACTTCAATCGTTCGGAATCGGACAATGAATGTCGCTGCAGATAATCCTTGAGCGATGAACCCGACACCAACTCCATCGCAAAAAAATGCCGACCGTCCTCTGTGCAACCGGCGTCATAGATCGAGGCAATGTAGGGATGCTTGAGTTGTGCCAGCGCCTGAATTTCCCGCTGAAACAATTTGAGATGCTGATCTCCCACAGCGCCGTATCCGCGGATCACCTTCAGCGCGACATTTCGTCGGGGGTGGGGTTGAATGGCTTCATAAACGACTCCCATTCCACCGGCGGCAATTCGTCGAACGATCTCATAATCCCCGATTCGGGTTTCGGCTGGATCCGATATTTCGCGCGAAGACTGATGATGTCGTTGAAGGTCCAAAACCGGAGTGTCAAGAAACGATGCAGCGGATCGATGAGCGGCAATCAGTTCCTCCACTTCGGATCGCAACGCGGAATCAGCCCCGCACTGCTGACTCAAATACTTCTCACGTTGCTCAGGAGGAAGCGAAATGACCGCGTCGAAAATATCCTGAATTTGCGCCCATCGTTGAGGTTCCACCGACGTGCTCCTCAAACCACGGCCGAATCACACCCACTCGCAACGCGCATTCCCCCGCATGGCAAAGGATTATCTCTGCGCCCTCTGCGTGCTCTGCGGTAGATTCTCTCGCAACGATCACTCCTTGGCCGGCAGAGGATGATCCCCCCGCTGAATCTCACGATAAAGCCAAGCCTTGGCAATGTTCCAGTCCCGCTTGATGGTCGCCGTGGACACCGACAATACTTCGGCCGCATCGGAAATACTGCACCCCGCAAAAAACCGCAACTCCACCATCTGGGCCTTTCGCGGATCAAACGAAGCCAGTTTCCGAAGTGCCTCATCGAGCGCCAGCAGTTCCACATCGAAACCATCCACCGTCATGCTGATCCGCGAGAGATCGATGTCCTCATGGTCCGAATCACGCTTGGCAGCACAACGGTGACGAATGTCGTCGATCAAAACGGAACGCATTGCTCGCGCCGCCATCGCAAGGAAATGGGTGCGATCATGATACGCATTTCCAGAACGCCCCGTCATCCGCACATACGCCTCATGGACCAAGGCCGTCGTTTGTAACGTCCCGCCCCCCACCCACTTACGAAGCATCCGATGAGCAATCTCGCGAAGATCGTCGTAAATGATTGTAAATGAATCGGTTGCGCCGTTTTCGCCTGGTTTCTCCCCCTTGGTTTGACCTCCCCCATTTGTCTGGGAATGATCAATCATCAAATTTCTCACAAAAAAATGAGCCAGTTCCCCACTGTTTTACGTGTTTATTATTGGGATCGGAGTTTTATCCGTCCCGGATGAAATTGTACTCGGTCCCCACGAGGGGGCCAACGGTTAAACAAGGATTCAGTCGGCAAACAGGAGAAGATTTATGAAAAAACTGGCATTCCAGAAAGAAACTTTGCGACACCTGCAGGAAAGCGAATTGAGCGCCGTCGCGGGTGGGCAAGCGGCAGCGGCTGTTGCTGTTGTGCATACTCAGGGGACGACCTGCAGCGTTCCCAGCACGAGTTGGCATAGTCAGCAGACGTGCAACAGCAATTCATGCGTACTGGCGATCAGTGATCGCTGCTACAGTCGCCCGACAACGAATTGTTAGGAGGTCGTCTCATAAATGTACCGACCCAGGGGTTTCATTTCACCGGCAAGATGCCGGTGCCACACATTGTAGATGCAACAAGTTTTGAAATGCGCGGAGCCGTGGGTTTTGGGCAACCCCCGGATTTCTCTTCGAGTAAAACGTGAGATTCTACTGAACTTTTTGAAAGGAAGGAAAAACAAATGAAAAAACTAACTTTGCACAGAGAAACGCTCCGGAATCTTCAGGAGTGGGAACTGACGTTGGCAGGCGGGGGAGCCGTCGGCACACCGGTGCCGGTCAACGCAGTGGATGCGGTCTTCGTGGCGCAATCAAGCCCCGGTTATCACTACTGTCATCCGTGTCCCAAGATC
>CAIVHJ010000445.1 GCA_903905665.1 uncultured Phycisphaerales bacterium | reverse complement strand
TTCCCTGAACGCAATTCATTCATACCGCTTCATTTTTGTGCATTCTTGGCGGTCAGATTCGTCGTTTGTCATTTCCCGATCCGTCGGGATTCGCCCTTGAGCCACGTTGTGAGTTTCATATAATGGCGATTTACGCTGGATGGGGTCCAACGAGTTAACAGGCGATCGGAGTGATCTTTTATGGCATCTTATGGGATTGCGGACATTCGGAACGTGGTGTTGATCGGTCATGGCGGATCGGGCAAGACGAGCCTCGCGGAAGCCATGATGTTCAAGGCGGGAGCCACCCGACGACTCGGAAAAGTCACGGACAAAACCTCCCACCTCGATTTCGCCGACGACGAACGCGAAAAAGGGTACTCCATCGACTCGGCGTTGGGCTATCTGACTTACGACAAGAAGCGGATCAACCTGATTGACACTCCGGGCGGGACGGGTTTTGAAGGCCAGTCGATCTCGGCGCTCGCTGGCGCCGACCTGGCGATTTGCGTGATCTCCGCCAAAGAAGGAATCCAAGTCAACACCCGCAAAATGATGGAACGGGCCCAAGCCTATGGACTGGCTCGGATGATCGTCATCAACAAAATCGACGTCGAGGGCGCCCGACCGAAGGAACTCGTCGATCTCATCCGGGAATCGTTCGGCATGGAATGTGTGTGCGCCAACCTGCCCGCCAATCAGGGCCGTGCGGTCGTGGATTGTTTCAAAAACAACACCGGATCGGTGGATTTCGGTGACGTGGGGCAATCGCACGAAAAAGTGATCGAAGCCATTGTCAGCGTTGATGACAACCTGATGGAAAAATACCTCGGTGGTGGACTTCAGGAAGCAGACATCCAGTCGATTTCCGGAAAAGCCGTCTCGGCGGGCATGTTGATTCCGATCCTGTTCACCAACGCTCATGACGACATCGGAATCACCGAACTCCTGGACACCATCGTCACGTTCGGACCCAGCCCGATCGACGCCAAGAAGCGCGTGCTCAAGGACGAAGGGAAAGAACAACCCATTGAACTTCAGCAAGATGGGCCGTTTGTGGGCCTGGTGTTCAAGATCACCAGCGATCCCAAGAGCAATATCAAATACAGCGTGGTAAGAAGTCTGACCGGCACCATCAAAGCCGACACGAACTTCACGACGCAGCACGAGCGCCGGGGAGTCAAAGCCGGCCACCTGCATCAATTCCTTGGTTCCGACCATGTCGAAGTGAATGATATTCCTGCAGGCGATATCTTTGCGGTTGCCAAACTCGACCTGAACTATGGTGAGGTCATGACCACCGGCCCGGCGGGCGTGGTCGAACTTCCCGCTACGCCGATCCCGATGTTTTCGCTCGCCATTGAGCCGCAAGCACGCGGTGATGCCGACAAAATTTCCGGGGCGCTGCGAAAATTTACCGAGGAAGACCCCTGTTTTACGGCGGATCGGGATGCCTCCACCGCCGAACTGGTCATTCACGGAATGAGCGATTTGCACCTGCGAACCGTCCTGAACCGAATGGATCGCCAATTCAAATTGAAGGTCAACACCCATGTTCCGCGAATTCCCTATCGCGAAACCGTCACGAAAAAAGTGGTCGATGTCGATTACACCCACAAAAAGCAAACCGGTGGAGCCGGTCAGTATGCGAAGGTCGTCATTGGAATCGACCCGGCGGGACGCGGTGAAGGGTATGAGTTTGTTGACGACATTTTCGGCGGCGCCATCGACCAGCAATTCCGGCCTGCCGTGGACAAAGGCGTGCGTGCGCAAATGGCGGAAGGGGTATTGGCGGGTTATCCGGTGGTGGACCTGAAGGTTCACCTCACCGACGGCAAGACCCACCCCGTGGACAGCAAAGACATCGCGTTCCAGATCGCCGGTCGGCAGGCTTTCAAAGAAGCCTTCGCCCGCGCCAAACCGATACTGCTTGAACCCATTGTCAATGTTGAAGTGACGGTTCCCAACGCCAACGTCGGAGATATTCAGGGGGATATGGCGGCTCGTCGCGGACGGCCGATCGGGCAGGACATGCTCCCCGGTGGATTCAGCGTGATCAAGGCGCTGGTGCCGTTGGCGGAACTCGCCACGTATGGGTCGCAATTATCGAGCATTACGGGCGGACAGGGCAGTTTCTCGATGGAGTTATCGCACTACGATCCGGTCCCGTCCAACGTCCAGCAGCAAATCATCGACTCCGCCAAAAAACATAAAGAACAAGACGCCGAAAGATGACCCCCGCGAAACACACTTAACTGGAATGCTGAACAGAATCGCGCGTGTCGTCGATGCACAGGGGATCACGGGAGAAAGCAAGCATATTATGCTTAGCCGGCGGAGTAGCTTCGCGGCGGCTGAAATAGACGCAATTGGGACTCAGCGTGGCCGTTACGCAGCGCGACACCGTAGGTTCCGTTTTGCTCAACGTTCTCATTGCCCCACTGGGCCCACCCTTTGCGAGGAAACCGAGCAAACAGTTCCAATCTCGGACCTGGAGAGCACTCCTCTATAACGTCGTAGATCTCGTCGGGCTTGCGAGAATGCTCGCGCTTCCGAGTCGGAAGAAGGTTCACCTGCGTCCGCCCGGGACTTCGCGTTCTCATGCGGCCGCGAACGCCAAAGAGAACGAGTTCTGTAACATTCCGGAAGTAGAAGCCCACGCCGCGACCGTCAGGACCCCCGTCTTTGCGTACCTTATACCAGACTAAGTTCGTCTTGTATGTGAATCCCCAGCGGCGCATGACCTCCAGACCTTCAGAGAGAAGCGCGTTGGGTACCCAGAGGTACAAGTGGCTTCGGGCTGCGGCCAATTCACGCACGGGAAGTTCGAAAATTTCTTCCAGCTCCATCGTTGGGTAGCGCAGCAACCGCTTGTGCTCCGGAGCCATTTTGCCTGTACGGTTCTGAAACTGCCAGGGTGGGTCGGCCAAGATCGTGGCGAAGTGTCCGGACATCTTCAATCGCAAATCCTCGGCAGCACTATGCTCCACCAAGCTAACTATCCTCGACATAGAGCGACCTCCTTATACCGAAGACCAGGATCGGGCAACCAGCGCCGCCTCCACCGTCAATTCGAGGAATGAGCTTTGACATCCACGTTGTTGAAGTACCGTACTTGTCCCAGATCTTTTTCCCGAGGGTCTCGAACACCTCCCTGAACTCGTCGCATTTCGTCAGGATCACGCCCACGCTGATAGCCCGCAGATCGAACAGCAGACGAAAGTTGTTGAGGTCCCGGTCGAAGAAAGGATCCTTATTGCTCCATTCAATCTCGACAGCAACCCCGTTTTTGTAGCAGTCAACCTTGTGAGTGGGACTCTCCGTGGTCACGTCGTCCACGACGATCTTTGTGTCCCACTTTTTCTCTTTCCATCCGCGCGAGTAGAAGGCGCCGTCGATCGATTGCGTGATCTTCGAGCGACCGCCACCCCCCACGAGGACATGCGACCGGCGGACACGTATGCCCGACAGCACATCGAGGAGCTCTGCCCACTCGTTGGGGAAATCAGTCTGCAGGATGGCCGAGGCGTGCTTCCACTCGTGAATCTCGTAGTGCTCTCGGATGAACTTTGGCAGTCTAGGCACGGCCGTACCGCCTCCAACAGGTTCTTACACTAACCGAACTTGGCGGCGTCCGCCAGTCGCAGTGGTAGTAGAAGGAGCCGGTTTTTTTGAGGACGCGGGCGAGTTCGACGCAGCGCGGGCGCATGTAGTCGATGTAGGCGGCCGTGGAGGCGTGGCGATCCTCGAAGGCGCGCTTCTCTTTGGTTTCGCCCCAGAAGACCTCGTAGTTGCGGTTGCTGTTGAACGGCGGGTCGATGTAGATCAGGTCCACGCACTCATCGGGCAGTTTGCGCAGTTGTTCCAGATTGTCGCCGCAATAGATGACTCGCGTATCCACCAGCGTCGAGGGCCGCGCCGATGGCCGATCCGCCGGAGTTGCTGGTTTCGCGGAAGCCTGTGGCTTGGTTTTGCGTTTGGCCATATTAAGAGCGTCCAACAAAATGACACAAAATATCCGGGAAACCGCTCCCTCACGGTCGCGGCTCTGATTTTTGCCAGTCGCTTTAAGAACCCTACCGCGCCAGAGGGTGGAGATCAATGCGGGGTAATAGCCGGTAGCGGGCAGCGGGTAGCAGGTAGGAGGAAGAGAATGCGGAATGCGGGCCGGAAAGAAGATTTTACCACAGAGGGCACAGAGCACACAGAGAAATTGAAAATGGAAAATTGAAAATTGAAGATGAAGAAAGAGCTCTCCTCTGAGACCACAGGGTAAAATGGAAAATTGAGAAAGGGAGAAAGAGAAAAAACAAGAAAAAAAGGCGGTGAGGAGCGATCATGCGTTGGTTGGGCGTCCGCCAAACGGCAAGCCGGGGAGTAAGAGCCAGCAGCCGATAGCCGGTAGCGGGCAGCGAAGAGAATGCGGAAATCGGAATGATGAATGCTGAACTGGAAAGAAGAATCCTTGGAGTATGAGCCGGTAGCTGGATTCGAGGTAAGGTGTTAGGGATCAGGGATCAGAAAATGGGTAGCTGGTGACCGCCATCCGGTGCGGAAGAGCACTGTACAAGATTAGTGGGACAGAGCATTACGGATTGAGAACCGGAATTGCGAAGGGGGCTTTTCGTGCGGGTATGGTCAGGCCGCATTCGGGGCATCGGCCCGAGACATTTCCGGTGAGATTGTAGCCGCATCCTGTGCAGAGGAGTCCCCGTGTATCGAACGGCGGTTTGAATTCGTATTTTTTCCAGACGACCTGCGTTTTGGCCCAGCCGTCTCCCCATCGTTTACCTTTCATCATGGTGAGAACCACGCCGAAAAAACCCACGTAAGGGATCAGCAAGACGAGATTTCGTTTGAGCGAACGAAGAAAGCGGATGGGTTCTCTGGATTCAACATCAATCACCTGGACACCCATAAGCCACTTACCCAGAGAATAGCCGTTGAAACCGTCCTTGCAGAAGAAGAAGAGCGGAAGTACCAGCCAACCCAGTCCGAATTCAATGACGGTCACAGCCACATAGTTTGTTTGAGCCGGATTCGATGAGGGTCGGATCATCGGCCACTCAACAAGAAAAACGACCAGATAAGCGGCGATTTGAAACAGGATGACATCAATCAGGTAGGCTGCCTGGCGACGATTGGCGAAACTATTACGGCACTTTCGGCAGACTTTCATGCCATATAGGGGTTTGCATTTGTGCGGTTTTTTCAGTTCGCGCGAGCAAATTGGGCAGTGGTTCTCATCCATCGGTGTTGCATTAGTCGGCGGTTGTGTATCCATAGGATTGGTCCCCGTGTTTCGGGTTCATTCGTCGTAGCCGTTGGGGTGTTTTTTGTGCCAGTTCCAGGCGGAAGCGACGATGGCGTCGATCTCGGTGATCTGGGGTTGCCAGTGGAGTTCGGTTTTGATTTTTGCGGGGTCGGCATAGAGTTCGGGCGGGTCGCCTTCGCGGCGGGGGGATTCTTCGGCGGGGATCGAATGGCCGGTGACGCGGCGGGCAGATTCGATGATTTCGCGGACGCTGTGTCCTTTGCCGGTTCCGACGTTGTAGGCGACGGCGCGGCCTTCCTGAACGTGGTCGAGCGCGAGCAGGTGGGCGAGGGCGAGATCGTCCACGTGAATGTAATCGCGGACGTTGGTGCCGTCGGGGGTGGGATAATCCGTGCCGAAAATGTGGATTTTGGAACGTTTTTTTTGCGCGACTTCGAGCACGACGGGGATGAGGTGATATTCGGGATCGTGGTCCTCGCCGATGGAGCCGTCGATGGCGGCGCCGCAGGCGTTGAAATAGCGGAGAAAAATCGAGCCTAATTCGTGGTTGGCGGCGGCGTCGTGCATCGCCATTTCGACGATCCATTTGGTGCGGCCGTAGGGACTGATGGGATTTTTGGGCATGTCTTCGGTGATCGGGAGTCGGGGGGGGATTCCATAGACGGCGCAGGACGAACTGAAGACGAGTTTGCGGACCTGGTGGGTCATCATCTCGCCGAGAAGGTTGAGCGAGCCGAGCACGTTGTTTTCGTAGTAGAGTCGCGGGAACTGAACGGATTCGTTGACGTTGAGCATGGCGGCGAAGTGCATGACGGCGTCGAAGCGGAAGTTGTCGAAGACGTCGGCGAGGGTTTTGCGATCGAGCAGGTCGCCGCGAACGAGCGGTACGTCATCGGGGACCGCTTGCCGGTGGCCCTGTTTGAGATTGTCGTAAATGATGACATCGTGGTCGCCGGCGCGGAGCAATTTGACGCAATGACTTCCGACGTAACCGGCTCCGCCTGTGACGAGTATTTTCATAATGAGTGCTTCCAATCGGCCGGAGGCCAGGAATCATTTACCGGATTCACCGAGGTCTTCCGTGACGACTTCGGCGAGGGCGCTGACGGCAATGACGGTGGATCGCAGGACGAAAATGCGACTTCGGTTCGGTCGGATGCCGCTGGTTTTGGCGTCATAGATGTACATTTCCTTGGTGGCGTGTCCGTCACGGCAATCGTGCAGGTCGGCGTTTTCGAGCCAAAAGCCGCTGTCGGTGATCTTGGTGAGCGTGCCCAAAAACAGAATATAATCGGCGGTATCCAGGACAACCTGTTGGCCCAGATATCGTTCAAGCACGCCTGCCAGACTCGATTTCCGATCAGCCATCACCATTTCCACCCGTGACGAATTCTGCGTATAGTATTCGTGGAGTTCAGATGACGCAACGGGTGTTTGTACCAGAAGTTGTCCCAGCCACGTACAGAACGCCGCGCATGCGTGGTGCGATGTGGGATATTTAGCGGAAGTCAGAAACGATGTCATACCCTGACTTGCAATCGTTTATCCGAGCGCTGGATGAGAAGGGATTTCTTAAGCGGGTTCGTGTCGAGGTGAACCCGGTTCTGGAAATCAGCGCCATCGCCGATCGGATGAGCAAACAACCTGCGGTGGAAAACTTTTCTCCGCCCGGTACCGATCCGGTTCATGGTCGATGGGGCGGTCACGCATTGCTGTTCGAGAAGGTCAAGGGTCACGACCAGCCGGTTGCGATTAACCTGTTCGGTAGTTATGAGCGGATTCGGATGGCGCTGGGGTGCCGGGATTTGGAGGAATTGGCGCAGCGGATCGAGTCCTTCGTCAAGCCTGAGATTCCCACGACGCTGATGGAAAAGGTCAAGATGCTGCCGGAGTTGGTTCGATTGGCTGGTTTTGCACCCCGGATCGTCAAACACGGGATGTGTCAGGAAGTGGTGCATACCGACGGCGCCGACCTGCGAAAACTCCCGATCATTCAATGCTGGCCCCACGATGGGACGGCTGGTTACGGTGGGAAGCCGGCGGACGTGACAGAAGGAACCGGTCGCTACATCACGCTGGGCGGAGTTTATACCAAGGATTTACAGACCGGTGATCGCAACGTCGGGATGTATCGGGTCCAGTTGTTCGACGCCCGAACGATGGCGGTTCACTGGCACGTGCATCACGACGGCGCGCGGCATTATCGTCAATACGCCGCTGCGGGACAGGCGATGCCGGTGGCGATTGTGCTGGGCGGGGATTCGGTGCTGCCGTATGCGGCGACATGTCCGTTGCCGCCGCAAGTCAGCGAATTGTTGTTTGCGGGACTGCTGAAAGGTGGGGCGATCGAATTGGTTTCGTGTCGAACCATTCCGATGGAAGTGCCCGCCAGTGCCGAGATCGTGATCGAGGGATGGGTGGATCCGAATCAAAAACTCTGGGAAGGTCCCTTCGGGGACCACACGGGATTTTATTCGGCAGCGGATTTGTATCCGAAGTTCACGATGACGGCGATCACGCATCGGAAGAGCCCCGTTTATCCCACGACGGTTGTGGGACTTCCGCCGATGGAAGATTATTATTTCGGAAAAGCGACGGAGCGGATTTTTTTGCCGTTGTTGAAAATGATCGTTCCGGACGTGATCGACTATCACCTGCCGATGTTTGGGGCGTTTCACCATTGCGCGTTTGTGAAGATTCGCAAGGAATATCCGTATCAGGCCCGGCGGGTGATGCATGCGTTGTGGGGGGCGGGGCAGATGGCGCTCACCAAGATCGTCATCATCGTCGATGAACACGTCAACGTGCATGACGAACAGGACGTGCTGTTTCATTTGTGTGCCAACACCGATCCGGGGCGTGATCTGGAGCAGGTGACCGGTCCGCTGGATATTCTCGATCATGCATCGATTTATCATGGCGGAGGCGGAAAGCTGGGAATTGATGCGACACGGAAGATTCCGGGCGAAGGAGAGATTCGTGATTGGCCTGACCTGCTTTGCATGACCGACGGAATCCGGGAAACGATTCAGCGCCGGTGGGCGGAGTATGGATTGTGAAACGAGAGGCGGAAAATCAAACCTCCTGTGTTGCCGAGAGATCGTCGTCACGAGTTCCCGATACGACAACCGAGGTAGCGTTGTGGGACGAACGACGATTGTCGGATCCGCATGGTCAGTCGGACAAGGCGGCGCGCGTTCGGAAGATGTTTGACTCGATTGCTCCGACCTACGAGCGAGTGAATCGCATCGCCAGCGTCGGTCGTGATGCCTTTTGGCGAGGGGAAACGGTGCGGTTGGCGGATGTTCGTCCCGCGGACTGTGTTTTGGACATCGCTTGTGGAACGGGGAGTCTGGCGAATGAATTTGCCCGGGCCGGTTTGCGACGCATCGTGGGACTTGATGTGGCGTCCGAAATGCTTCGGCGGTTTTCCAGTCGCTCTGACGGCGGGGCGGTCTGTTGTCAGGCGGATGCGTTGCGGTTGCCGTTCGGTAATTCGCAATTTGACGTCGTCAGTTGTGCGTTTGGGGTCCGCAATTTTCAGGATTTGCATACAGGACTGTGTGAAGTGTATCGTGTATTGCGTCCGAACGGGCGCGCCGTGATTCTGGAATTTGCGTGGCCGAAAAATCCGGTGGTTCGGTGGTTGTATCATGCGTATGCGTTTGGTGTGCTTCCCCAGTTGGCCCGGTGGATTAGTCGGGATCGGACGGGTGCGTATCGGTATCTTTCCCATTCGATCCTGACCTACACCACGCCGGAGCAGATCGGGGAGCAATTAAGCGAAGTCGGCTTCTCGTCGGTTCGGATTCGACGACTCACGGGAGGGATCGTGTTTGTTTTGCGAGCCGACAAAGGAAACATAACGCCTATCCCCTTACCCCTCTCCCCTCTGGGGGAGAGGGTAGGGTGAGGGGG
>CAIVHJ010000444.1 GCA_903905665.1 uncultured Phycisphaerales bacterium | reverse complement strand
GTAGGTTCAAACGTTGAATTCACATTTAGAGGCAAAACTTTGGTGGGGCATCTCGAAACGGTTACGACCGACGTAAGAAGAGTTCAAACCGGTCTGAAAACTTCTAATCTTACGATACAATTAAGCCGCGTTGTTGAGCAGACGACCAATTTCGGAGTCTCAACGCTTGACTATCTGCCCGAAGATGCGCTGTCTGATCTTTTTATTGGATAAAAAATGAACACTAACTACATGATGGACGGCGAGATTCTCGGGGTATACACTAGTGACTCCCCAGTTGCGGATGTAAAGCCTTCTTTTTCTACCTATAACGTTCGGGCCACTATGTCCGATGGCACGATCACGATTCTCCAAAATGTCCCCGTGGCGACTATGTTTGGCGGCATTGGGGATTCTCTCAATATCATCGCTAGAACCGCCGAGGCGAATGGACAGGAACTGGACGGCTAAAGGGACCTTTCGCCCCAAATGACCGCTTCTGTGGGGGATCGTGTAATCGTTGCCTTTATGGGAGGGCACTTCAAGCGTCCGATTATCATCGGATATATTCAGCATACGGCGCAATTACCAAAATACACAAAGAGACAAGAGCTTGAACCTCAGGCGACCCTAGATTACTTGGGAATGACTTTTAGTGTTGATGAGTTAGGGCAATGCTCGATTATTCATCGCGGCGCTCCAGATGTGAGTTATGTTGAACAGAACGCTCTTAATAGTTCTTTGGGTACTTCTCCAGATAGCAATCCCGCATTAGATCCTCGCGAAGACGAGATTGTTACGAAGATGGAGATGCTTGACGAGGGAGGATGGAGAGTTCGAGATTCTGCTGGAAATACGATTTGGATTGATCCCGCAAAGCAGCTAATAACCATCACCGATGTCGGGATGCCTTCTACGGACGATGAGGAACCGCAGACGCCTGTTGATATGACCCTACCGTCGAAAGCCTCCAGGGAGCTTGAAAAGACCTATCTGGCGAGTGACGGTGAGAGCATCGTTATTGACGGAGCGAATTCCAAGATTACCATTTACAGTTCCGATGCCTATAACAAGGTAATCGGAGGTGATGTAACAAACGACATCACTGGTAACACCAAGGACGATATTGGTGGAAACTCAGAGATTACGATTTCTGGAGACTATACGAGGACAGTTAAGGGAGGGACTACTACTAAGACTGGTGGCGATTATTCAGAGACGGTCGATGGAAGTTTTGATTCTTCTGTGACGGGCGACCTCTCTTTTAGTAGTGAGGGCGATTTGTCACTTTCTGCGACTGGAAAGTTTTCAGCGAGTTCAACAGGCGACACCGACATCGAAGCCACAGGAAATCTGACTTTAGGTTCCGGGGGCGGGACGGCCTCCCTCAAAATGACGAATGCAGGACAGTTTGAGCTAACGGGTATCTCTGGAGGACTGGTCGATCTCATTACTCAGTTAATCACGGCAATCACTGCAATAACCGTGCCAACGGCAGTTGGACCCTCGGGGCCTCCGATCAATGCCGCGCAAATGATTCAAATTCAGACATTGCTAACTCAAATGAAGGCTTCGTAGTATGCCAATCCCTCCCGCGATAATCTTTCAGGCCAAGATCGCTGGGCTGGCTCCTACTCCCGGCCCCGACTGGGCGTTTAACATGGCGAGTGCTGTGGCGAGCCTCGTGAATAACATGGTGATGCTTACTACTGTTACGGGAGCCACGCAATTTACCTTTCAACAGGCCATATTTGCTGCCCAATTGGCATCCCTCGCACCAGGTCCGGTAGCCGCCGTTCAGGCTCAGTTGTTTGCCCAGGCTTGGGCCTCTGCCGTCCAGGCTTCCATCCTTGTAGTAGCGCCCGGTGCTTTTATGGGTGCGCCGGCTCCTCCTACCCTTTTTAGCGTTGTCGCCTTAACCTTGATTGATCCTCCGAGCATACTGGCGGCCCAAAGTTTCCTAGCCGCCCAACTTGCGGCGGCAGCGCCTGTACAGGTTGGGATACAAAATACCTATGGGTCCGCTATTCACGATGCTTTTCTCCTGTTAACGGCTACGGTTACGGGTATGAACTCGGTGAGTCCCCCCGTTGGACCGCAACCCCTTAGTGCCCCCTTGTCTCCATTTTCTTAGATAGTTGCCAATGTTAAAATGAATGTGAGTGTGTCTACCGTGAGGTTTCGATGGAGTTTTTTTCTACACAAAACAATAAGAATCAATTTAATGCGAAGGCCGGAGACTCTGCTCCCATTTCGGACCTTCCTAAGCCGCCGCCCAACAGTAATTGGGGCTCTCCGGCAATG
>CAIVHJ010000443.1 GCA_903905665.1 uncultured Phycisphaerales bacterium | reverse complement strand
GGGACCAGTCTCGCACCTCCCCAACTCATGGCCACGGACCATGAAAAAAACAATACGAAATCACATCATCCCAACACTCGCCTGTCGTTTCTTACTCACCTCGCATCTCGATTCGATCACCAGCGGTTCTCAAATCGGCGTTGCGGCTTCTGGGAACCGATGAACCGGAACCACCGGTATCATCGTCGCGACCCCGACTACCTGATCGAGACGTTCGTGGCGCTCCGGTTCAGGCGTCTGCGTTGTAACCCGACCTCGTCCCGCCAATCCCAGCTGCAATTCAATCTCCTCGATCAACGGACGCAATCGCTTCTGTTGCTCGGAAGTCGGGGTATTCCATCTCACCTCACCGTCCACCCGCAATATCTCGTTCATCTTCGCACACGCCAAGAGCACCGTCGAATGATTCTTGTTCCCCATCAACTGACCGATCTCCGGAAAACTCATCGTCGTATGCTTCCGCGCCAACCACATCGCGATACCCCGCGCCAAGGCGATCGTCCGAGTCTTCCGCGACGTGTGCAAGTCTCCCGGCGACAACCCGAAGTAAATGGCGCACACGCTCTCAATGTCGCTCAACTTGACGATCCGCGTCGTCTTGTTCAAATGATCTGCCAGTGCCTGCTGGGCGAGCGCCAGCGTGATCGGCTGATGCGTTACCGTGGAAAAAGCCACGATCTTGATCAGCGCCCCCTCCAGTTCCCGTACGTTCGTCGTAATCATGCTCGCCACGTATTCCAGCACCAGCCCGTGAATCTCTTTTTTCATCTGAACGCAACGCCGTCGAAGAATCTCCAGCCGATGTTCGTAGGACGGCGGATCGATCTTCACCACCATCCCCGACACAAAACGATTCACCAGCGACGCCGATAAATTCCCGATCAACTTCGGATGCGAATCCGACGCCATGATGATCTGCTTTTCAAACGCGTCAATCGCGTTGAACGTGTGGAGAAACTCTTCCTGCGTCGCCGTCTTGTTCGCCAAAAAATGAATGTCGTCGATCAACAGCAAATCCGTGTTGCGAAACCGATGGCGAAACGCATCCCGATTCCCCGTCTTGATCGAATACACGAACTGATTCGTAAATTCCTCGCCCGTCAAATACAAACACTGTATCTTCGGGTCGCGATCCCGCATCGCATTGAAAACCGCCTGCAACAAATGCGTCTTGCCCAGTCCGCAACCCCCGTGAATGAACAGCGGATTGTACTGCCGACCCGGATGATCCAGCACGCTCATAGCGCACGTGTGCGCCAATCGGTTGCTTTCCCCAACCACAAAATCGCTGAATTGCCCCCGAAGCTTATTGGGCTCGGGAACCGTCCCGTTCCGACGATGCTCCCGGGCCAATCGCTCCGGATTGCTCGTCATGAACGTCACCTGCGAATCCAGCTGACTCTTCCGAAGGTTCTTGGACAGCGAGGGATCAATCGTGAAAATCAACTGCCAGTCTTTTTCGGTCGCCTCCCGGGCCGCCTCCGAAATCACGCCCGAAAAATGATTCTCGATCCATCCTCCGATAAACATGTTCGGAACACCGACCCGCAAAAATCCATCCGTGAATTGAAATTGCGTGGCGTGTTTGAACCAGATTTTGAAACGTTGGGGACCTACCTTGTCCGCGATTTTCGATTCCAACTCGGCAATGCGTTCAGAACCGACAATGCTCACGGCGCACTCCTTATCCGTTGACCGGACCGGCGTAAAGAATCAGACGCGTAAGATTATGATCGAAAAGATTGAGATGACCGTAATCTCAATTCTTGATTTGGCTGGAACTCATTTCTCAACCATCACGCTGTCGAAGAATAACACTCAAATTTTTGTACGTCAATACATGAAATCTTAAAATCTTTTACACAATCTTCATTCCTCACACCACACAAAACGTTGCGCAAAAAAAATTTTTTTCCCACACGACTTAATCACATCAAAAATCTCCACTGTGTGCATTCGGTGGAAAACCACCGACTCACGTCGTGACGAAAACCCGAACCCATACCTGACGGATGCTCGACGATACAAAACCGGCCGTTTCATAAATCCTGACCGCATAACGATTCCTTGTGTCCACGGCCAACATCATTCCGTTCACGCCCCGACGACGCGCCGTTTCTACAGCAAATTCCACGATCTGCTTCCCGTATCCACACCCTCGATGTTGCGCACCAACGCCCACGTACACTATTTCCAGTTGTGATTGCATCGGCACTCGCGTCAGCAACAACACGCCCACGGGTTCATTGTGTGGATCGCAAACCACATACCACAGGTTGGGGTCGTGCTCGCCCGTGAATTGATGCGACAGAATCATCTCCTCCACGCTTCGAATTCCAGTAAGTTCCGGAAAATCCAGACTCTGCAAATATGTTTGCCGCAGTATTTCCTCAAAAACAGATTTCGACACCGACTGATAAGGTACGAATGTCAATGAACTTGTGAATGCTTTTCTCGTGTCGGTGTTGGACATTTCCAACGTCATGTATTGCAGATCTGCGACAGATTTGAAACCGGCAGACGTTAGAGCCACACCTTGGCGCGCATCACCGGGACCAGTGAGGCATTGCAACACCTTCACGCCTCGGAGTTTGCATTGCCCTACCAGGTAATCAATCGCCTGCCGAATTGCCGGCGCATCAACATGTTCCATTGGCCCGTGTGGGAGCAGCAATGTAGCGCAACTACCGGGAGATTCAACACATCCGCACGCACTGATCGACCGACCCGATTGTTCGATCAATACTCCCCAGGTCAGATCAAGTTTTTGGGCCCGAAGATAATCCAGCAAAAAACGGCCGCTGCGTTCCGCCTGGGCCGAATTCTCGTCATCGGCGCAGATAAGTCTCGCGGCGACAAGAACTTCGTTTGGCTCCGCCGGTCGAATTGTGTACTGTGAATGATCAGGATTCATAATCGCTCGAATGGAATTAAAATCGTTTCGTTCTTACAATATCGTCTCAATGAGCGGCAACGCAATATCCCAACACGATTTAGATCGCCTGCTAATCGTTATGCCCAATTGGGTTGGCGACGTGGTATTGGCTACGCCGACGCTGCGGAGGATTCGCGAGCAGTTGCCGGGCAGCGAAATCACTTATCTGCTAAGGGCTTATGTGCAGGATGTCATTGCGGGGTGTCCGTGGTTCGATCGAATTGAAGTTTGGCCAAAAGGGTGTGAGAAAAATTTGATCGGTTTGTGGCGAGTTTCGCAACACCTGAAAAAACAAGGTTTTACCTGCGTATTGCTTCTGACGAATTCGTTTCGGACTGGGTTGCTGTCTTGGTTGGCGCATACACCGCGTCGGATCGGTTATTCGCGTGATTTTCGCTCATTTTTGCTGACAAATACGCTCAAAACACCGCGCAATTCGGACGGAACTTATCAGATCGAATCCATGCTGACGTACTATGCGAGGCTCTCCGAAATTCTCGGTTGTGGATCGCCAACCAGACCGCTGCAACTTTTTACCGACCCTGTGAGCGATTCGGTGGTCGAGGGTTGGTGGCGGGAATATTCGATCGAAACGAATCGTCCCGTGGTGATTTTTAATCCGGGTTCGGCATTTGGGCCGTCAAAATTGTATCCACCGGAACACTTCGCCACAGTGGGAGACCTGCTCGCCGCGCGGACCGGCGCCCAAATCATCATCACCGCCGGCCCGAAAGATATTGAGATCGCCGAAAAAGTTCGTCACCTCATGAAAACCAAAGCGATCGTGCTGGCGCCGCCGATGCTGAATCTGCGACTCCTGAAATCGCTCATCGCACAAAGCGATCTGCTAATCACGAACGATACGGGTCCGCGACATTTTGCGATCGCGCTGAATGTTCCGGTCGTGACGATTTTCGGTTCGACGCATCCCGGGTGGACCGAAACAAATTCTTCGCTCGAACGCAAAGTGATGATTCCCGTCGATTGCGGTCCGTGCCAAAAACCCGTTTGCCCTCTCAAGCATCGCAAGTGCATGACGGACCTGTCTCCCGAAATGGTCGTCTCCGCCGCCGTGGAATTGCTGCACTCTCATCAGGCAATAAAGAGCGAGGCATGATCGATTCGGCACATTACAGTGGTCGATCGCAGTATACGAAACATGGGTTGCTCTATGTTCATCATGATTATGAATGTTTGTTGAGATCCAATGACTTGTGCGATTTTGATGCTTTGATGAATGCGGCGGGTGAAAAATCGCTCGTCAAGAAAGGTTTGAGTCGTTGGCGGGAGCGAATCCAACTCACATTGCAGAGTTCCGCCGGGCCCGTGCCGTTATTTCTCAAGCGTTACAACCGTCCCCCTTTTTGGATGCAATTGAAGCGAATTCTGCGGCGTGTAACGGGAATGCATTTCCTCAATGCCGGAAATCGCAGACCGCTCCCTTACGGTCGCGGCTCTGATATTGATGTGACCGCTTCCAGTCTGGCTACCATCGAAGTCGCCGGGATTCGCATGGTGGCGGAACTCGGAATTTCCGCTCCGGTTCCCGTAGCCTTCGGTTGCCGATTGCGTGGAATGCGAGAGCAGCAGAGTTTGCTGTTGATGACGGCGGTGGGGGGGCAATCGCTCGAAACATGGTTGCCCCTGCAAGTGCAGGCAAACGGGATTCCGGTGGTCGTCAAACGCCGCCTGATCGACGCGCTGGCTGCTTTGGTGTCCCAATTGCACGCGGGTGGAGTGGTTCACCGCGACTTGTATCTGTCGCATATTTTCATTAGGCCCCGTTCCACGGATATCAGAGCCGCGACCGTAAGGGAGCGGTCAGCAGATTCCAGTATTCATGACGTGGATTATCGTGAAAGCGAAACCAGCGAAATGGAATTGAGTCTCATTGATCTGCAACGTGTTTTCAAACCGCGCTGGCGGAAGCGGCGGTGGTTCATCAAGGATTTGGCTGCGTTGAATTATTCCACGCGGAACCTCCCGCTCACCCGCGCCGATCGACTGCGGTTTTACAGGCAATATGCGGTCATGACTAAGAAACTATCTCAAAACTCTTTGTGGCACCGACTGCCAGCCGGTGATTCACAGGCAAGATGCCTGTGCCACACTTGTGAGATGGTCTCTAAGCTAAACCCGGAGCACAAAGCGACGCTCCGACGGATCGAAGCAAAAACAAACAGGATCGCGCAACACAGCAGGAAGCATGGATTGGGTTGAAAATCTGCACGCCGCCGAAATGGATAACCGTGGAGCGGTTGAAAATCTACAAACGGAGGCTCCTCTTGCCCCGTTTCCACTTACCCAATCGCTTTGAAAGCGGACTTGCATTTTATCGAAAACTTTGAAAGAATATGGCCGTTTTCTTTCAATGCTTCACAGCCCAATTATTGGCGGTGGAAGGTCGTTCAATGAATCCCGGATCATTCAAATCGTCTCAGGCCGGGCGCCTTGTCAAGGCGGCAGGTGGTTATTGGGCGTTTGTCCCTACGCCGCTTCCACCTCAGGTGGATTACAGTTCGGAACTGGTGCTGCTCCTTTCAAAAGCGGATGCCGCCCTCAGCGAATTATCCGGTCTGGGGCGTCACTTACCCAATCCGCACCTGTTGATCACTCCCTATGTTCGACGCGAGGCTGTTTTATCGTCTCGAATCGAAGGAACCAAGACCAATCTATCAGAACTTCTCCTTGATGAGGTTCAGCCCGGCGTGGTTGAACGCGATCCTGATGATGTTCGGGAAGTGCGGAATTATGTCCGCGCTTTGGATCGCGGTATTCGCGACCTTTGTAAGTTGCCGCTCAGCCTCAGACTCGTGCGGCAACTCCATGCCCAGTTGATGAAGGGTGTCCGAGGCGAACGTGCCACACCCGGCGAGTTTCGTCGCTCACAGAACTGGGTTGGGCCTCGCGGCAGTACGCCATCCACCGCAACTTACGTGCCGCCACCGCCCGATGAGATGATGAAGGCTCTGTCGGATTGGGAGTGTTTTTTGCACCAGCGCGGTCAAATTCCCGATCTGGTCCAGTGTGCTTTGATGCATGAACAATTTGAAGCCATTCATCCGTTTCTGGATGGCAATGGTCGGGTGGGACGCTTGTTGATCACGTTGTTTCTCATCGAACGTCGGCGGCTGTCGCAACCTTTGCTTTATCTGTCCGCCTATATTGAAGCCAATCGACAGGAATACTACGAACGATTGCAGGCGATCAGAACCCGGGGTGATTGGAGCGGCTGGATTCGATATTTCTTGCTCGGCGTTGAAGAAACTTCCCGCGAGGCTGTTCAACGAGCCGGTCAGCTGATGACACTGCGGGAGCAGTATCGCGCCCGCCTACAAAATCATGCCAAGGCCTTGGCGTTGCTCGATCAACTTTTCTTGAATCCGTATGTGACGGTGGCTCGTGCAGCCAAGCTCCTCAAAACCTCCAATCCCACCGCCCGCAAAGCCGTTTCCCAATTACAGAACGTGGGCATGTTGGTGGAAACAACCGGTCGGGAATGGGGACAATTGTTTCTCGCCAGGCCGATTCTGCGCGCGATTGAATCTTCGCCTCATTCGAAGTGATCGACTCCGGTTTTACAGGCAATATGCGGTCATGACTAAGAAACTATCTCAAAACTCTTTGTGGCACCGGCTTCCAGCCGGTGATTCACAGGCAAGATGCCTGTGCCACACAGTTGAGACAGTTTCTAAACTAACCCCGGAGCACAAGGCGACATTCCGACAGATCGAAGCAAAAACAAATAGAATCGCGCAACACAGCCGAAAGCATGGATTGGGTTGAGAATCTGAGCAACGCGGAAATAGCTGACTGTCCATTATGCATTTTGTCTTCCAAAAGTCGGTCAACCTAAGTAAAGTGTTAAACAACAAATAGGGAAAGCATTTCGTAATGGACAACCTCATTCAAGAGAATAAGAATCTGATGCGCGAGGATCTTAAGAAGTCCTTTGCGGAGGTTCTGAAGGTAACGTTAGGCATAGTGAAGAAACGAGGTACGGAAACATACGACTACATCAAGGTGCAGCGCATTGATCAACGAACATGCAAGTGGGTGATTGAAAAACGATCACGTCCTAACATGATTGGATTGAGGTTCGAGGAACAAGTGCTTCAACCATTGATTAAGGACTTGAGAAAGTGTTTTCCATGGTATGGGACATCGGTCGGTACACCTGAAACCGGACACTTCCGAATCGATGCTGCGTACTTACTCCGAATCGCGTTAAACAACCTATTGGAGCAATTCAACTCGTGCTCAATCGAGTCCACGCAGTTGGATGAGTTTATCCAGCGATTTCTCGATTCGTTTGAACAACCAACTATCGAACTCAAGATTGTCGCTCCCATTGTCAACCTTACCCTTTCAGGCGCTAGCACTGTTTTGGCGGAGGACCAGTGGCAAATCCGTCAGATGACTGATGATGAATTGACGGAGTTGTATGGTCGTCGGATCGTGCTTCCAGGTTCAATGGGGGACTTCTCGGTTCAAAGGTGTGCATTCATAACTAAAATCAACACACGGGTCACAACGACAAATGATGCTGGTCCGCTCCCATCCGAACCCTTTGTTGAACTCAACCAAATGCTTCAGCGAATTGAGCTAGCATTCCGAACGTTTAAGAGCGGCCCTATTGGAATTCAAGGCCAATGGATTTCATCCACCGATAACAATCCTTTGATACCCGGGACAACGAGTCGTCGGCACCTGGATTATATCCCGCTAGGTGCTTATGAACTTTGCCCGGATGAGGTACACGATTTCCTTAAGCACTACAGATTGTTGAAGGCGGTGCATCATCCTGCACTTGAGATGGCCTGCCAGCGATTGGCCATCGCCGGCGTAAGGAGCGACCCGAGAGATAAAATCATTGATTCCGCTATCGGAATGGAAGCTATCCTTCTGGGAGGGAAGGATCAGGGAGAACTTCGCTATCGTTTCTCTATGAATTACGCAAGCCTGTTTGAAAAGCCAGAAGAGCGAATGGAAAAATTTCGCGAGGCGCGTGATATCTACGATATCCGTAGTAAGCTTGTTCATGGAAGCGAACTGAGCGACATTTCTATCGGCAAGAGAAAGTTCTCTCTCAAAGATGCAGCCTTGCATGTAACCGAAACATTGCGCAGCTTAGTTAAGCGATTGCTGAGAGACTCCAATCCCAATTTATACTTCGGTGACGATTATTGGAAATCCCGCATCTTGGGTTTATCACAGCAATCTCAGGAACTGCGGGTCAGCAACGACATGGTGGATCAATGCGGAGACCCGGCCGGGTTTCCAGCGGATAAATGAAACAAATGAAGATCGCGTTGGTCATAGAATATCTGGATGAGACGCGGGGTGGAGCGGAAACGTCCACGGCGCAATTTGCTCGTCACCTCGGGGCGATGGGTTGTCGTGTCACGGTATTCACGCGATCATCTCCAGCGAACACAACCGGTGTTGATTGTCGCCTGGTTCCTGCCGCGAGTTGGTTTCGTTATCGGCGGACGCTCAAGTTTTCGCGGGCAGTTGATGCGATGCTCGTCGATCACGATTTCGACCTCGTCCATGCGATCACGCCCTGTATGACGGCGGACGTCTATGAACCTCGCGGTGGAACCGTCCCCGAAACCGTTGCCCGGAATCTCGCCCTCCAACCGCCGGGATTCCGTCGCGCCCTCAAGCAATTCGCCAACCGATTCAACCTCAAGCAGCAGTCGATGCTCAAACTCGAACGACGCCTCCTGACGCGAAATCCGCCGCCGGTTGTGATTGCGCTGTCGGATTATGTCTGTCGGCAACTGCGAGACCACTACAACCTCGATTCCTCCTGCATTCGCAAGATATTCAACGGGGTGGACGCCGCCGAGGTTTCTGCGGCGCAGCACGACGAATATCGCCGCCGCATTCGCGATCAATTCGGCATTGCGGATTCCGATGTGGTTGCTCTGTTGGTCGGGCACAATTTCAAACTCAAGGGCGTTGCTCCCTGGATTACGGCTTTGCACCGTATCGTCGAAGGACAATCGATTCCGATTCACACGCTGATCGCCGGAAAATCCAATCCTCGTCCCTATCACCGTCTGGCGCGACGACTGGGTGTGGCTGATCGCGTTCATTTCGCGGGGCCGGTATCGCCCATCGAGCCGTTCTACCATGCCGCCGACGTGCTGGTGCATCCCACGTATTACGACCCATGCAGTCGCACCGTTCTGGAAGCCATGCTCCACGGACTCCCTTGTGTGACGACCCGATTCAACGGCGCCGCCGAGATCATCGAAAACGGCGTGACCGGCCGCATACTCGACACGCCCGACGACATCAAGTCCCTCGCCGAATCCGTCGTCGATTTGCTCCAGCCGCATTACCGAGCGAACCTGCAAAACCGCCGACCGCAACTCGTCCGGCAACTCAGCATGAAACGCCACGCCGAAGAAGTCTTTCATCTCTATCAGGAATTGCTCTCAGGATGTGCGAGAACAAAGTAACGGGCACCAGGTACTGAACAAACGCCACGAAAAACAATCGAAAGAGGCACTCCGGATTGGTCAAAACTGTACGAAAACAATTTTTCACATTTGTACTAATGCTATCCCGGCGTATGGCTTGGAACCTCTTTTCCCGCGCCACAAACGTCGAGCAACCCGCAGCGAACAGACCACTGAGTAAGTTATATATACGGAGCGATGCTGCCTTCGGTCATACTGCGCGCCACCTGAAGGCAATTTGCGGAGGGGTACCCCCCATATTAAAATTACCAAACGAACCCATCTTAACGTGACACTTTAGCGGAGTAATCGTGAACCTCTTGTCCACAACATTAATGCTCTTCAGTGCTTACCTCATCGGGAGCATTCCGTTCGGATATCTCATCGGCCGGTTCAAGGGAATCGACATCCGAACGCAGGGCAGCGGGAACATCGGCGCCACCAACGTCGGCCGTGTGCTGGGCAGGCGATGGGGGATGTTGGCGTTCGCACTCGACGTGCTCAAGGGACTGATTCCGACGCTGGTGGGGGGGATGTGGATCAAGAGCACGGTCGTTGCGTTGACGGCGGGGGGGTACGGTTTGTGGTTGCTGATTGCGATGGTGACGATATTGGGTCATGTGTTTCCAATTTTCTTGCGATTCAAGGGCGGCAAGGGCGTCGCCACGGCATTGGGCGCCGTCATGGGCATTTATCCCGATTTGACGTGGCCGGGTTTGGTTGCATTTTTGATCTGGGCGGTGGTGACATCGCGGACGCGTTATGTATCCGCCGGATCGCTTGCGGCGGCGGTCGCATTTCCGATTTTGGTTTGCGCTTTGCATCCCCTGATTTCCGACCAACCCTTACTGACGCAATGGCCGATCGTCGCATTTTCAATCGCACTGACACTGCTGGTCATCATCCGCCATCGCGCCAACATCAGGCGACTGCGCCAGGGTACCGAAAATAAATTATGAACCTCGACACCCCAATTCAAACCGATCTGCTGTGCGTCAAATGCGGCTACAACCTGCGTGGATTACAGCCATCCTCGAAATGCCCCGAATGCAATGCCGACGTTCAAGATTCCTGCTATGGTGATCTGCTGCGCTACGCCGACCGACAGTGGGTCGATCGCATTCTTCTCGGTACCAAACTTTTCATCGTCGCATTCACATTCCTTACCCTTTCATCTGTTATTCTTCTGCTTGTGCTGCTGGTTGAGTTATTCTTGCCTGAACTTCATGAATCGATTCCACTCCTCCTTTTCGTTTCGAAACGCGTTCTCATTTCACTGTTTTGGTTGTCTGCTGCTGGAATGACTCTCGGTGTGATCTTCATCACCTCCCAGGAACCACGGTCTTATCTTGCTGAATCTGTCGTTTCCCCTCGCCGTGTGACACAAGGATGCCTCGGGGCTGTTGTGATTCTTCTGATCTGGCTTTACGTAACGACCTCATCATCTGTGGGTATCGTGCTGGAAGTCCTTGTATGTTTTTTCTTGTTGGGTATTCTGAGTTTCCTGCGGGGATTGCGTCCATTCGGAAAGCGTCTCGAGCAACAAAAATGGCACCGCTGGATTCGACTTCGTTACTTCGTGTTCGTTTTTCTTCTGATCGTCCACTGCTTTTCAATCTTGGTGATGGCGTTCTCTCCTCTTCAGCGTTTTTTGGGACAGGTGTGGATTGTTATCCTAATCGTGGCGTCGATTGCAACGGCCATTTCGAGTATAACTTTGGTCGGTTTAGTGGATAGATTTCGGATTGCCGTTGTCCACGAACGCAAGTCTGCTCGCTGAGGCTGCTTGCGGAGTGCGTTTTTGCAGGGGTAGAATACCGGGATGAGCGAAGTATCTTTTCGGGCTTATGTCATGGCGGTGGATCGCGTTGAGAAAAGGTTGAGGCGAGTCACGGCGGCTCTCGAAGCAGCCGGGATCCCCTACGCCGTGATCGGAGGGAACGCCGTCGCGGCTTGGGTAGCCACCGTGGACCCCGCCGCCACGCGCACCACCAAAGACATCGATCTGCTCGTCCAAAAGTCCGATCGGAACCGGATCAAAGAAGTCATGTCTGATTTGGGGTTTGGGTATCACGATCTGCGACGCATGGTCATATTCACCGATCCCGAAGAACCGAGCAAGCGAAGCGGGGTTCATCTCGTCTGGGCGGAGGAGCGGGTTCGTCCGTCTTATCCGTGCCCTTCTCCGGCGGTGGATCGCATTGTGCGCGATGCGGGGGGATTCTGGATTCTTGACCTGCCCGCGTTGGTACAAATGAAACTGACTTCATTTCGAGACATTGATCGAGTCCACGTGTCGGATTTGTTGAGCGTGGGATTGATCGACGACGTCGTTCGACGATCCCTGTCTGCCGATTTGTCGAAACGTCTGCTGGAAATCGAGCTGTCTTTGGAAGAATAGAATAACTCGTGTATCCGAGCATTCAAGGGAGTTCCCATGTCGCAGGATCTGCCGTGCATATATCAGGCGATGACGATTGAAGACGCCGATATTGTTGTCGCATGGCTCGACAATCAGGGCATTGAAGCCTTCGTCAAGGATCGGTACGCCGCCGGAACGATGACTTACGGATTGGGGTTTTTGTCTCATCCGATCAAGGTGGTCGTTCGACCGGAACAGGCGGATGAAGCGCGCCGCCTGTTGGCGGAATACGATGCGGCAAAGGCACAGGAACGATCCGCCACGGCATCCGAAAGCGTCGAAGCCGTTTGCGAGGAATGCGGCGAGAAATCAGTTTTTCCCGGTACGAGTCGCGGCAAAGTCGAGAACTGCCCCAAGTGCGGCGAATACCTCGACGTACCGCAATGAACGTCAGCGTGCGACGGATTGCAGGACGATTTCGACGGCGGTGGGTAGCGATCCAGCAGTGAAGTGGGGATGAATATTGCGGGGTGGGTTGGTTGAGGTCTCAATCAGAATCGTTCGGCAACCGGCGGATCGACCGGCGAGAACATCGCTGTCTTTGTCTCCGATCATCCACGACGATTTCAAATCAATCGGATGTTCCTTTGCCGCCAACAGCAGCATTCCGGGGTTCGGTTTGCGAAGGTCGCTGTCCCGCCGATACTTCTCAACGATGGCTTCGGGACCGTCGAAAAACGGACAATAATAAACGGCATCGATTCTCGCGTCTTCGGCAGCCAGAAGCGTTCGGAGTCGTTCGTGAATTGCATCCACGTCGGATTCGGTTATCAATCCCCGCGCGACGCCCGACTGGTTGCTCACGACGATCACGAGGCAGCCGGCTTCATTCAATCGGCGGACGGCTGATGCCGCACCGGGAAGCAGCCGGACCTGATCCGGGTCAGATAGATATCCCGGATCCTCAATCAGTGTCCCGTCTCGATCCAGAAAAACGGCCGATTTTTTCATTTCTCGTTCATCTTTTCAAGAATGGCTGTTCGCAGCAGCGGCAGCATGATTTCGTGATGGCCGATCAGATCGTGACCTCGTCCCGGTGCGACCGTTCGACCGATGACGTTTTGCGAAGGTCGATAATGACGGATCATGTCCATGTTCACGGTGGTGATCTCGTCGAGATTGGCGCCGAGGTTTCGCGCGACGGACAATGCCTTGAGGAAAACTTCCGGCAGCAGAACCGTCGAACCGATGTTGAACCAGACCCCGGACGGTTCACCCGATCGAACCGGCGCCATTCGCAGGAAGCCCATCGGCGAACTCGGCCCACGCGACGGCTATGCCGCAGCCGTGCAGCGCGACAACATGCAAGGTTATGAGGATTTTATCGCGGCCTATCCGAGAGACCCCTCGGCAAAGCGCGTTCGCGCCATAGTGGCGATACG
>CAIVHJ010000442.1 GCA_903905665.1 uncultured Phycisphaerales bacterium | reverse complement strand
GTTCCAAATTTCAGAAACGAAGTGCACTGAAATTTGTAGAACGAACTATCCCCGAAGCGAAGCGTAGCGGGATTTGAGTTCCAAGTTCCAGAAGCGTAGCGCACTGAAACTTGCTGGTCGAATTATCCCCTGAGCGAAACGAATGGGGATTTGAGATTCGCTGACTATTTGAAGCGTTAGGCGAGAAAAAAGGAGATCTCAATGACTAATGTTATCGTCGTCATCGGAGCCGGCTCGATCGGACAGGCGATTGCGCGGCGGGTCAGCGCAGGCAAGCACGTACTCCTGGCTGATCTGCGCCAGGAGAATGTCGATTCAGTCGCAAAAGTCCTCAGCGACGCTGGCTTCGAGGTGAGCACTGTCATCGTCGATGTTTCCTCGCGCAAATCGGTCCACGCGCTCGTCGAGACAGCCACTGCGATCGGCCCCATAACCGGCGTCATCCACGCCGCCGGTGTTTCTCCCACCCAGGCATCGCCGGCCACGATTCTGAAGGTCGATCTATATGGTACCGCGCTCGTGCTCGAGGAATTCGGCAACGTCATCGCGCTTGGCGGAGCGGGTGTCGTTATCGCCTCGCAATCGGGGCACCGCCTCAATGCGCTTTTGCCAGAGCAAAACCACGCGCTGGCCACTACGCCGGCCGACGAATTGCTCGCTCTTTCGATGCTCCAGCCGGACCAGGTGACTGACTCGCTCTACGCCTACCAGCTCTCCAAACGCGGAAACTCTTTGCGGGTAATGGCCGAGGCGGTGCGGTGGGGTAAGCGGGGGGCGCGGGTTAACACGATCAGCCCCGGCATAATCTTCACGCCTTTGGCCAGGGAAGAGCTGAGTGGTCCTCGCGGCGCGGGTTACCGGCGCATGATCGCGCTGTCCGCGGCCGGGCGCGGCGGCACACCGGATGAGGTAGGGACCGTTGGCGCTCTTCTGATGGGGCCGGCCGGCGCTTTCATCACCGGCAGTGACTTCCTCATGGACGGCGGCGTCACGGCAGCCTACTGGTACGGCGAACTTGCTCCGAAGTGATCGAAAGGCTCGCGCTTCTGGCCAAAGCCGGAGGTCAGTGGGGTGATCAATTTTGGCGCGCTGATCACTATGCGTTGTCTCGGTGATTAAAGGTGTCCGGCATCAGCAAACGCGGATGTAGGCCTAACACTTCGTTGCAGCGGACAGCCCTGACATGCCGCCGCTGAACTCAAACGTTAGCGTCTGAAGGAAAGGTACGCTGAGAGATTATGGTAAAAACGAACAAGAGAACCGTATCTTTAGTTCTGGGAAGTGGCGGTGCGCGAGGGTTAGCGCATATTGGCGTAATTCATTGGCTTGAAGAAAATAATTATGAAATACGATCAATAGTCGGTTGCTCAATCGGTGCAGTCATAGGGGGAATATATGCTGCCGGAAAACTAGATATATATGAGCAATGGGTGCGTTCCATCACGAAAATTGACATAGTCACTCTACTGGATCTTTCATGGGAAAAGAGCGGACTAGTAAGAGGCGACAAACTCATCAACACCCTTATCAAGCTAGTAGGAGAGCAATTAATCGAAGATCTCCCCTTTGCATATACAGCTGTTGCGACCGATATAAAAGGCCAGAAGGAAATATGGATAAAGTCGGGTAGTCTCTTTGATGCTATGAGAGCGTCTTTCGCAATACCGCTTCTCTTTACTCCCTTCAAGTACAAAGGGGGAGAGCTTGTTGATGGAGGGGTTTTAAATCCTGTGCCTATTGCGCCAACGTTTGGTGATGAAACCGACATTACTATTGCCGTAAATCTGGGGGGCCCCGCACAGAATCCGGAAGAGCGGAGCACCTTGAGTGCTGCTCCAGCGTCCCCTTCATCTCCGTTACGTGAAAGGATCAATCGCTTCATAAATCAACTCCAACAATCCGTGACAAGCAGGGGCAGTGGAGATTGGGGGGCGTACGATATCGCCATTCAGGCGTTTGAGACTATGCAGAGTACCATAGCCCGTCAAAAGCTTGCCGCTTACCCGCCGGACATAGTCATAGAAATTGCCAGGAACGCATGCCAGACATTGGAGTTTGACCGGGCATCCGCGATGATTGAATTGGGATACAGAAAGGCAAAAGAGTGCTTAGCTCAGGTTGCGCTGCAAAAACAAAACGATGAGCGCTAACAACCGCATGGTTCGGGCTAGCGCAAGCGCTAGCCGCACATGCGTACTGTTATGAAACAAAAGAATAAAGGCATGCATCAGTAAATGAGGATAAAAGCGTCATGCAAAAAGAAGAAGATCACTCTAGAAAATTCGACAAGAAATTTGCAGCTGTATGTGGCCTCTACTGTGAGGCGTGCTCATGGTTTATTGCCACCAATGAAGATCCGGAAAGACTTAAAAGGTTGGCGACACAAGCACATTTCTCAGAGGAAGAAAGTAAATGCTATGGATGCCGTTCGGACAAGAGGTTGCCTTATTGCGAGAATTGCAAGATGTTCGCTTGTGCAGCTGCTAAGCGAGGCATCGACTTTTGCAGCAAATGTGAAGAATATCCATGCGAAGACCTAAAACAGTTTCAATCTGCAAGGCCGCATCGGATCGAGCTTTGGAATAATCTTGAACGAATCAAGTCTCTTGGTTATAAAAAATGGCTCAAGGAAATTAGGGGCAACTACACCTGTCCGCGCTGTCAAATCATCAATTCCACTTACGATCTGAAATGTCGAAAGTGTGGTGAAGAGCCTAGTTGCAATTACGTGGCTAAACACAAACAGGTAATCGAGCAGTATTTGAAGAATAGGTGATGCATAACAAAAGCAATACAGCCGATCGCTACGCTCCGGCTGATTTATCCGTTATTTACCGAGTTTGCCGCATTCGCGGCAGCGTCCATTGGGTCCAATCGTGCCGATGCAGGTCTCATCGCTGCATAAAATCCTCTTTTCCCATTCCTCATCGGAGGCGGTAATTTCAATATCCTTTTTGAAATCAGCTAACGGTTCGACTTGCTCTTCATTTTTTTCAGGTGCCTCGGTGGCAGGGTTTTGTGAACCATTGTAGGGTTTGCCACATTCCCGGCAGCGGCCATCCGGACCGATTGTTCCTATACAACTCTCATCAATACAGAGTGTTCTTTTTCCCCAGTCTTCATCTTTATCCAGTATTATTTCGGTCATTTTTTTCTCCAGCCGTTAATTGGAAATTTCCATATAACAACGGCGCATATTTTTCCAGTGGCTAAGCGTGACTAGAATCAAATCGATATAAGAATTGTCAGCGGCTAAGGCCAACGCCGACTCGATCACAATATTTGAATACCGGGCATTGAGTGCAAAGTGGTG
>CAIVHJ010000441.1 GCA_903905665.1 uncultured Phycisphaerales bacterium | reverse complement strand
GTTTGGTGGGAAGGAGTTGAAAAGCACAAGATGCTTCGTTTCCGGCAGTAATCAGCCAATCGGCCGTACAGGTCGTAGGGCAATTCCGCTTTCTTGAGGGCCCCGTGCAGATCGGCGGTTCCCGCCATCGTGGGGAACGAGGTGAAATCCCTGCTGATCCAGTTTTCGACGGTGAAGGACTGAAATTTCACCGCATCGGCCCCCGCCTGAGCGGCGGCGTCTATCAACTGCAACGCCGTTTTTTCGTCCTGATTGTGATTGGAGCCGATCTCCGCGATGATCAGGCAGGGTTGATCCTTCCCGACTTGGCGGTCCCCGATTTGAAGAGTCTTCTTATTAGTTTCACTCATTTTCATACCACAATTGTAAGCGCAGGAAGACTTTTCGCCCCTCGTGCATAAAAAAAGCACCGGTGTAGGGAGCGAAGGTTCTGGCTCGGATAATATCAATCAGCTGTTGGGCGGTGTAATTTTTGTTCAGTTCGATGGAGTCGATCTCTTCCAGGTCGCAACGTCGGTGAAACGATCCTGCCGAAACGACTTGCGGAGTGCGGGAGATTTTTCCGGCTCGAATCAGAGGCCAGGATTCCTGAAACAACTCCACGGCAGCTACTTCCAGTCGGTGATACAGGGTTTCGCCGGTATCGATGGGTTCGACGACAATTCGGCGTTGCGTGATTACGTCACCGGTATCCACACCGGCATCCATGTAGTGAATGCTTGCTCCTGCCGGCGTGTGTTCAACGATGCTCCAAACATTGGGATCTTTTCCGCGGTTATGGGGCAGATATGCGGGATGGACGTTGATGCAACCACGGGGAAACCCTTCGAGAAATTCGGGCTTCAATATGTGGCCGTAGTAGGCAGAAATGGCCATCTCCGCCCCGAGCCGACCGATGATTTGGCGAACCTTCGGGTTATCGAGTTGGGATGCCTCAACGACATGCGAAGCATCAAGTTGAGCTGCCTCGATGATCTGGTCACGAAATTTGCTCTCCTCGACGGGATGGACGACCAGCCCCACGATATCGTCTTCGGGTTGGCTTTTGAGCCAGCGGGTGATTTGCCAACCTACCCAATTGTTGCATAGCAATAGGATGCGCATTCTTGTTTATCGACCAATTGTGAGCCTCGGCGTAGTAGGTAACCCCATGGCTGCCATAACACGAAAAACGCCGTTTCCGTCAACCAGTTTCATCCCCGCCAAGCGCATCATGTCTTGTTGCTTGGGGTTAAGAAGTTGGTCCGTCAATATGGAAGCAACATGGTCCGGGTTCAATTTCGAGAACCAACCCAGACTGATGCCTGCCCCTGCATTTTGCAGGGCCTCGACTATGGGAACTTGATTATCCGCGGTGATGACCATCGCCATCGGCACCCCCATGTAGGCTAATTCCCAGCAAGTACTTCCGGCAGCAGAAATGGCTGCATCAGCCCAGAACATCAATTCGGACATGTCGGATACATTCTGTTCTACCCATAAGCGATGAGTACCGAGTGTTGATCGCTGAGCAAGGGATTGAAGATGTCGATTTTCAGGACCCAATACCACTCGAATCTCCAAAGGAGGGAGGGATGCATGCTCTATCATTTTCAAAATCATAGCAGTGGCGTTTTTGCTGTCCGATCCTCCCAAGGTGATCAGCAGACGCCGGGTCGATGGCGGAGTGCTCAATCGGTTCGGTCTTCGTCGTCGAAACTCTCGGCGAAGCAAAATGTAATCTGTTCCGAGCAACAATTTGGTATGGGCATGACGATGCGGATACAGGGCGGCTTGTGCCTGGGGAGTCGAGTTGATGATCAGGTCTGCCCAACATTCCTGTGCGCACGGCAAGTCATGGATCGTCAGGAGTTTGAATGAGGCTTCTTTGATTCGGCGATGGTAGTTGCTATCGAAGGAATATCCATCGATCACAATCCACTCAGTCTTCCGTTGTTGAGCAAGATCAATGGTCGCACGGGTGTCCTCCTCGCTTCCGGTTGTCGCATCGGGGGAAATCACTTCCAGCCCCTCCGATTCCAAGCGAATCCGCAAATTGGCAGAGAGGGCATTCGATACGAAAAAAGGCTTGATACCGCAGTCGTGACATCCCTGCGCGAGGGCCAAGCATCGCATGATATGGCCAATTCCAATTTCCGGACCCGCGTCGGCGCGAATCAGCACGGTCTTCATATCAGTCATGTTTCTGAATCGATTTCTGCACAGCGGGGTGATTGATTTCACACCAGTCCGGATGATCGCGGACCAGAGTCAACACCTGCTTCCATGAGAAATCATTGTGGCCAAAATGATTGTAAATGAGACGAACGAACTTCAGATCCTCCGCCGTGTCCACCGTCCAGCGGTACGAATACAAGTCATCGTCGTTGAATATTCGATGCACCGCAAACAAATGAGGTTGTCTGCGGATCATTGAGGTGACGTGCTCCCGCTCTCGCGGGTCGGTGCACAGGCGATTCAGTCGGTCAAGAAGGTCGATCGGCATGGCTTCGATGGCCAGTCCACGCGGGAAAGTTTCCCGAAGCACCACCAAGTCCACCTCCCGTTGCCGTCGGATCATGGCTTCGACAACGGAATCGATCAATTGGGGGTCCATCAGGGGACAGTCGGAAGTCACCCGCACGACGAAGTCCGCCTGAAAAAAATGTGCGGCGTCGTGATATCGTCCCAAAACGTCCTCTTCATCACCGCGAAAATAGCGCCAATGGTTCTTCTCGCATAAATCGACGAGAACCTGATCGGCGGGTTGGACGGTGGTGGCGATAACGACTTCGCTGAGGCTTTTGGCCCTTTGGACTCGTTCCATCATTTGGGTCAGAAGGGGTTTCCCGCCCAAGTCCATCATGACTTTGCCGGGCAACCGCGTGCTGCCCATGCGAGCCTGAATAATGGCGACCACCTGGCCGCTATTCTGATTCATGATCCGCTTTCTCCATCAGCCACCAGCCGCAATCGTCAAAACCATCCTGGGGCCCCCAGAATCCCTGACGGATCAATTTCAACCGTGGAAACAGCGTCAGGTAATGCTTGAGGAAATCTCGCTTCCACAACAAGTCATTGTGTCCCCGATATGCGATAACGGTTTCTTCTTCCGCGCAGTATTCGACGGCCAAGAGATAACGAGAACTGACGCGGAATATCTCCTTCATGGCTCGAGGCAGGTCCGCCAGCGCCACGTGAATCAGCACGCCGCAGGTGAACAGGAGATCAAAGGAGTGGTCCTCGAAGGGAAGGGCGAAGCAGTCGCCGTCGTGGATGGTCGCGCGGGATTCGTTCTGCCGGGCCACTTCGGCGGCGTGCCGATTGGGTTCGATGCCTTCCAGCTGAGCTGGTTCACCCAGAGCCAATCGCAAAGCGACCAGGTTGTTCCCCCGATTGCATCCCACCTCCAGGATTTTTTGGATATCCAGTCCTTCCAGCATCTTCGTGAAGGCGGTTATGCGTCGCTCGGGTTCGCCGAGGTTGCGATCGGTGTAGGCATCGCCGAATTCACTCTTCCATGCATTTAATTGCTGAGTCATGAGTCGCCCACCTTCGGATTTTTCAGAAAATCAACCACATTCCCGAAGTCACGCTGCTTGAATCGTTGATGTATGATCCATTGTTCTTTGAAGGGTAATACAAACCTGCACAACAAGGAGCCACAGGCTTTAGCCTGCGCGTTGCCGCAATTGCTTATCGACATTCATATATCCACTCAATCTACGATAACATTGCTCTTTGTGGCAGGCAATGGCCATGACCCGGGCCCTCATGACAGGCGACACAGGAACCGAAAGAGATCATGATGAGTAGATGATTCACAGAGGATGTGTTATAGTATTCGCATGTTTGGTACGACATGTCGGACCCGATGTTTTCGACGATTCGTCAATTGAAACGACAGTACTCTGGCTCTATGAAAAACGACTTAAAACAATCGACGATTTTAATTACGGGCGGAACCGGTTCTTTTGGGCAGCGATTTGCCGAGATCGTTTTGCGGGAATACGAACCCAAAAAACTCATTGTTTACAGCCGGGACGAGTGGAAACAGCAGGAAATGCGAACCCACGGTTTTGACCATCCCAACATCCGTTTTTTCATCGGGGACGTGCGAGACGAAGATCGATTGCGACGGGCCCTGCAGGGGGTGGACGTGGTGGTTCATGCCGCCGCGCTCAAACAAATTCCCGCCTGCGAATACAATCCATTCGAAGCCGTCGCGACGAATATCATGGGCGCTCGGCACGTCATCGAAGCGGCACTCGATTGTCGCGTCGGTCGTGTTCTCGCGCTGAGCACCGATAAGGCCACTTCCCCCACCAATTTATACGGCGCCACCAAACTCGTTGCGGAAAAATTATTTGTCCACGCCAACGTCTATAGCGGATCCACGACGCTTTTCTCGGTGGTTCGTTACGGCAACGTGGTGGGCACGCGCGGCAGCGTGGTCCCGATTTTTCTCGAACAGAAAAAAACAGGACAGATCAGCATCACGGATGAGCGGATGACGCGTTTTGCCATATCCCTCGATCAAAGCATTCGTTTCGTCATTTCCAGCATCGAACGGATGCGCGGGGGTGAAGTATTTGTTCCCAAAGTTCCCAGTATGAAAGTTCTTGATCTGGCCAAAGCCATCGCTCCCGAATGCCGGATGAACGTCATCGGAATTCGACCCGGCGAAAAAATCCACGAATCGCTCATTTCACCGGATGAAGCCCGCCTGACGGTTGATCTGGACGATTGCTATGCCATCCTGCCCACGTACCGCCTCGAAACCGCTTATGAGTGGGAGAAACTGGGCAGGAAACTCCCGGAGCATTTTTCTTATACCAGCGACACCAATCCGGACTGGATAACTCCCGAAGCATTGCTGAAGATGATTTATGCCTGATCCACTGGCCATCCATGGCGGGAAACCCGTTCGATCCACACTCCTTCCCTATGCTCGTCACTCGATCGGCGAATCGGATATCGCGTGTGTGGTCGAGGTCCTGCGATCCTCCTATCTGACGACCGGACCGAAGGTCGCCGAGTTTGAAAACTCATTTGCACGATGGACCGGTGCGTCCTGCGCCGTGGCGGTCAGTAGCGGTACGGCGGCGCTGCATGCCGCCATGTTCGCCATTGGAATCGGCGAAGGGGATGAAGTCATCGTTCCCGCGATCACTTTTGCCGCGACCGCAAATGCCGTTCTTTTCCAACGCGCCATTCCCGTATTCGCCGATGTCCAGCCCGATACGCTTTTGATCGATCCCCAGGACATTGCAAAAAAAATCACGACCCGCACCAAAGCCGTCGTGGCCGTCGATTACGCCGGACAACCGGCCGATTACGACGCGCTGCGGGACATCACGACGCAGCGGAATCTCGCGTTGATCGCTGATGCCGCTCATTCGCTCGGTGCTCAATACAAAGGACGAAACGTGGGGACGCTCGCGGATTTGACGGCATTCAGCTTCCATCCCGTGAAACACGTCACCACGGGCGAAGGCGGAATGATCACCACGCCGTCCGAAAAATATGCCGATCGGATGCGCGCCTTTCGCAATCATGGAATGACTGTGGACCATCACCAGCGGGCGAAGTGCGGTTCGTGGTTTTATGAGATTGCCGATCTGGGATGGAATTACCGTTTGACGGATTTCCAGTGCGCATTGGGCATTAGCCAACTCAATGGTCTCGCTCGTTCTTTGGCTCGCCGCCGCCAGATCGCCTCACAATATGACTTGGCATTCTCACAACATCCGAGTGTTCTACCCCTGAAAACTCATTCCGGGAATCTGCACGCTTATCATTTGTATGTGATTCGATTGCCTCTGGATCACCTGAAAGGGAATCGTTCCGACATTTTTTCCGCCCTGTACGCTGAGGGGATCGGCGTGAACGTTCATTATATCCCCGTTCACCTGCATCCTTATTATCAGCGTACGTTGCATACTCGCCGCGGAGATTGCCCCAATGCGGAACAGGCGTATGAGGCGATTCTTTCGCTCCCTATGTTCCCTGATATGTCGGAAACGGATGTTCAGGACGTGATCCAGGCAGTTCTCAAAGTCACCCATTATTACAGTCGGTAAACCTGTGCGAACCATTCCGTGTCCAAACCATTCAGTGCGGAAGGCTATAGCCGTAGGAAGCGGGATCGAATGTGAGACGCCATCGCTGAATGGACCACCAGCGAGCGAGGAATTCGATCTGGTGCTGCTGAGATTCCGGGGAGTCGAGGCGATCCACGAGCGGGGCGTCCGGAATGAAATGTGCGACGATGTCGCTGAAGCGTTGTTGGATCCAGAGGTCGAGGTGAGAGTTCATCGGGTCATCCGAGAGCAGCAAGTCGAGGGGCGTGGTTTCTCCTGAGTCCAGCAGCGTGATAAAAACAGCGAGACGTGGAAAATGTTCGTTGAGGAGCAACAGGTCGATGTCTTTCCTCGCTGATGCATCGCCCAGAATCAGGAGGCTGCAGGAGTAATAGCCGCGTGGTTTCCATTCGGTTTCGGAATACTTATTGTCGGCGAGAAGGTCCATTCGGCGTCGGAGCCACTCGATCAGGGCGGCGTCGTGGAGGATCAGGTTGGGGTCATGATGAAGCGCAAGCGCCAGCGCAGCCGGGCCGCGAACATCGTGAATTAGGGAAAAGAATTCGGATTTCAGTCGTTCGACGGCGGAGGGTTCGTTGTGATCAGCGAGAGACCATGCGGCCCAGTCGCGGAGGGTGTCGTCGGGTTGGTCAAAGAGATTGGCGAGAGCACTGATTCCTGATTCGGGATCGAGTTGTGCCACAGCGAGAGCGGCAGCCAGTCGCAGCATGGGTTGATCGGAATAACCGGAGGCGATATCGGTCATGAGGGGTAATTGCGATTCGTCGCCAAGAGCGGCCAATGATTCCAAAACCGTTTCCAGAGTCAGACTTCCATAATCAGCAGAGACATTGATCGAGAGATGTTTGAGGAGTTCGATGGCGTCATGACACCGAAGATCGGAGCGGAGTATTCGGCCGAGGCTTCTAATGGCGTGGAGGCGCACCGTGGGGTCGTTGTTTTTCAGGTCGATCTGGATTTGATCGATGGGCGGGACTGGTGCGGGAGGTGGTCGGAAAGGATTCTGCAGAATGGACAGACGGGTTTGGGCTTCGGAGCGGACGAGATCATCCTCGTCCTGCGAGGTGCTGGTGAGCAGTGTGGGGGCGGTGTGGGGCAAACAGATTGAGGCGCTGACGACGGAGGCGTATCGGACCAGGGCGGATTCGTCGGTCAGGCAATCGGTGAGAACGGATTGGAGATAATCTTCAGCAGGAGGGCCGAGTTCAGCCATCGCGAAAACTGCGGACGCTCGGTGGTCGGGATTGGGAGAGCGGGAGCGCTGGACCAGAAGGCGGCAGCGTTGTTCGAGGGAGCGAAGCGATGATGACCAGCGGCCGGCCTCCTGAAGCAGATTCGCCCATACGGCGAATTGCTGATCATCGGATGAGTTCAAACGGAGTTCGACCTGGTCCTGAAAACCGGGGTCATTGTCGAGCATCCGGCGTCCGACGACGATAGACTCACTACGAAGATCAGGATCGGGGTTGGTGAGGAGGTTTTCCATGACGCTGAGGAATCTGGGTTGCCAATCGGGATGGTAAGCGGCGGCGGGAGCGAGATCGCGCAGGGCCTGAAGTTGTTGATGGGAATCAGAACTGCGGAGTTTCCAGAAGTAATAATACGGTTGGAGGTAGAACACTCCCCAAAGCACGAGCGCCATCAATATAAAGGAAATCAAAATCACCCAGCGGAGGCGCGGGGGAAGGGGTCCGCGGGTTTGTGAGGTCGGCTGACGAGGTACTTTGAGCACAAAAGGACTCCGGAAAGTCGCCGGGATTCTCTGGTTCACCGTGAGGGCCCAGACCGATATTATAAAACATGCCGACGAAGAACGACATTCACGTGAGTTTCGTGTTGGCGACGTACAACCGCGTCGAAATGCTGCTGCATACGCTGGGCCAGATCGGAGGTTGTGGTCTTAAGCGGGAAGAATACGAGATTTGCGTGGTGGACAATGCGTCGAGCGACGGGACCGTCGAGCGGGTACGTCGCGAGTATCCCGATGTGCGGGTGACGGCGCTGAATCGGAACGCGGGAGCCTGTGCGAAGGCGTATGTGGAACGATCGGCACGAGGCAGGTACGTGGTGTATCTGGATGATGACTCGAATCCGACGGATTCGTGTATTCCACAGATGATCCGTCATTTTGAGCATGATCCACAGTTGGGGGCGGCGAGTTTTACCGCGACGCTGCCCGACGGACGTCAGGAATGTTCTGCGCTGCCGCAGGTCTTCATTGGGTGCGGTGTGGGATTTCGGCGGGAGGTGTTGCAGCGAGTGGGTGGGCTGGACCCGTCGTATTTTATGCAGGCGGAGGAATACGATCTGAGTTTTCGGCTGGTTCGGGCAGGGTATGCGGTGAAGACGTTTGCGGATTTGCACGTGTTGCATCATAAAACGCCGAGCAGTCGGCAGTCGAAACGGTTGACCTATTGTGATACACGAAACAACCTGGTGCTGGCGATTCAATATCTTCCCGCAGGGTGGTTTCGGGAGTATGTACGTGATTGGGAGGATCGTTACGGATGGCTTGCGAGGGGGAATGACGCGCAAGATGAATTTGAACGAGGGCGTCGGGATGGGCGGAGACGAGGTTGGTGGCGGAGGTGGACGAGGCCGTCAACTCGACTGGATGCGCGGTCGTTTGAAACGCTGTTCGGTTTTGAGTTTCTCGCGGGTCAGATGAAACAGCTTGCGGACGGATGCGTGCGACGGGTGCTGTTCGCCGATCTGGGCAAAAATATGTTTGCTCATTACCGAGCGGCGAAGGAGTGCGGAATCGAGATTGTCGCCGTGATGGACGACCGGTTTGCAAATCTGACCTCGCGTTATCGGGGAATTCCGGTCGTCCCATGCCAAGAGGGTCTGTCGTTCGACGCAGCGGCCATCGTGGTCAGCAATTCATCGCCGGTTCACGCAAGATTGACCGAAGAACGCATCCGCCTCATGACCGATCGGCCGGTATACCGATGGCATGGCCGGTTTGATTTCGAGAAGTAAACACCGGAAGAGATCCAACAGGGATAAGACACATCCTCGATTTATTTCTTTTTTTGAGATTTCTTTTTTGGTTTTGTTTTGGCGGCTAGGGCCCGCGCGGCGGCGCGGAGTTTGATTACACCCGAGGATTCGCGGATGACGGCCTGAGCGGCAGCAAGCCGAGCGATGGGGACGCGGTAGGGGCTGCAAGAGACATAATTCATCCCGACGTCGTGGCAGAACATGACCGAAGCGGCTTCACCGCCGTGTTCACCGCAAATACCGACTTTGAGCTTGGGTCGTGCGCTGCGGCCTTTCTGAATCGCCCACTTGACGAGCATTCCCACGCCGACGGTGTCGAGACTCTGGAACGGATCGTCTTTGAAGACGGCGGCTTTGTTTTCGTTGACATAGTCGGGTAGGAATTTTCCGGCGTCGTCGCGGGATAGTCCCATGGTCAACTGGGTGAGATCGTTGGTCCCGAAGCTGAAGAATTCGGCGACTTCGGCAATAGCGTCCGCCAGAAGGGCCGCACGCGGTGTTTCGATCATGGTTCCGACGGTATAGTTCATGCGGGCGCCGGTTTCCTTCAGAATGGAGTCGGCGACGGAGCGGGTCTGGTCGGTGAGGAGTTGGAGTTCTTTGGCGTCGATGGTAAGCGGGATCATGATTTCAGGAAATACCTTGACGCCTCGGCGACGGACTTCGACGGCGGCTTCGATAATAGCCCGAACCTGCATTTCGAGGATTTCGGGATACGTGACGCAGAGGCGGCAGCCGCGATGTCCGAGCATGGGATTGGCTTCGTGGAGTTGTTCGGCGCGATGTTTGATGGTGTCCATGCTGACCGACGCGTATTGCGAAAGTTTTTCCATGTCTGCTCGCGTGTGGGGAAGGAACTCGTGCAACGGCGGATCGATCAGACGGATGGTGACGGGTTTTCCGTTCATGGCTTCAAAGATTCCGATGAAGTCGGAACGCTGGAACGGGAGAAGTTTATTGAGCGCGCGCCGACGGGCGTCTTCGGTGTCGGCGACGATCATTTCCTGCATGGCCAGACGGCGTTCCTCGGTGTCGAAGAACATGTGTTCGGTTCGACAGAGGCCGATGCCTTCGGCGCCCATTTCGATTGCTTTTCGGGCGTCGGCGGGAGTATCGGCGTTGGTTCGTACGCCGAGGCGGCGGATCTGATCACACCACGACATGATTGTTTTGAACTCCGGCGGAGTTTCGGGCATAACCAGTCGGACCTCGCCCGTGTACACCAGTCCGTCGGTTCCGTCGAGGGTGATGAATTCGCCTTCGTGAACGGTTTTTCCTGAGGCGTGCATTTTCCGGTTGTCATAGTCGATTTGCAGGACTTCGCACCCGACGATGCAACATTTGCCCCAGCCGCGTGCGACGACGGCGGCGTGGGAGGTTTTTCCGCCGGTGGCGGTGAGTATGCCCTGAGCGGCGTGCATTCCGCCGACGTCTTCGGGGCTGGTTTCCTTTCGGACCAGAATGACTTTTTCATCTTTTGCCGCCAGTTCCTCGGCGTGGGCGGCGTTGAAAACGACTTTACCGCAGGCGGCGCCGGGAACAGCGTTGATGCCCGTCGCCAGCAAACGACTTTGCAATTCGATCCGTGACATGTTCGAATCGATCACCGGATAAAAGAGGCGCTCAATGTCCACCGGTTTGATGCGAAGGACGGCCTGTTCCTGGGTGATGACCGGTTTGACGGCGAGGCCGGCGTAATGTCGGGGGAGGTAATTTTTTCGGACGAGGCGGTCAGTTTCAGCTTTTGAGAGGAGCGGTTTGGTGGCCTGATCATGAGCGATTTTGAAAGCCGCCATCGGAGATCGTTTTCCGGTGCGACACTGGAGCATGTAAAGAATGCCGCGCTCAATGGTGAATTCGAGGTCCTGCATTTCCCTGTAGTGAAGTTCGAGAATGGCGCGGACCGCCAGCAGCTGATCCCAGACTTCGGGCATGAGGTGCTTGAGTTCGGCGAGTTTGATCGGAGTGCGGATTCCGGCCACGACGTCCTCACCCTGTGCGTTGATGAGCAAGTCGCCGTAGAAAATGTTTTCGCCGGTGCTGGGATCGCGAGTGAAGCAGACGCCGGTCCCGGAATCGTCGCCCATGTTTCCGAAGACCATCTGAACGATGTTGACGGCGGTTCCGGCGAGGCCGGTGATTTTTTCGACGCGGCGGTAGGTGACGGCTTTATCGGCCATCCAACTGCTGAAAACGGCGTTGATGGCGCCGACGAGTTGTTCGAAAGGTTTTTGGGGAAAATCCTCGCCGGTGTGCTGCTTGTAAATCTCCTTGTAACGCCGAATGAGAATTTCCAGTTCTTCTTCGTTGACCTCGGTGTCGAGGACTTTCTCATTTTCGGGTTTGTAGATGCGGGCGCGGGTGTGCTGGTTTTTGAGGTGGTCGAAGGCTTCGTCAAAAAGTTCCCGGTGGACACCCCGTGCCGTCGATCCGTACATGGTGATGAACCGTCGGTAGGCATCGAGGGCGAAGCGCCGGTTGTTGGAAACGCGGGCGAGACCCTCGACGGATTCATCGTTAAGCCCGAGGTTAAGAATGGTTTCCATCATTCCGGGCATCGAGGCGGCGGCTCCGGAACGAACGGAGACAAGCAGAGGATCCCTGGGGTCGCCGAGTCTTTTGCGGCACGCTTTTTCGAGTTTGGCGATTCCGTTTTTGATCTGGGATTCGAGCCCGCGCGGCCATTTTCGTTCGTTGGAGAAATAGGTGGCGCAGCAATCCGTCGTGATAGTAAATCCGGCGGGAACCGGAAGTCCGATGTGGGTCATTTCGGCGAGGCCGGCGCCTTTTCCACCGAGCAGTTCTTTTTGATGTCCCCGACCTTCGGCTTTTCCATTCCCGAAAGAGTAAACATACTTTGATCCCGTTGCCATATCGAACCTCCCTGAATTGCGATGACCGTTCCTGAAATGAGCCTCAAAAAATTCACAAATGACGAATCATGAAGACAACCACAAACTATATGCCGCTGAATAAGTTGCGATTTTTCACCGGCATTTTGTTGTTTCAGCCAATCATCCATGATATCGCGACGCTCTGAGCACTCTATGTCGTTCGCTACATCGTGTCAACGATTCGTGAGTCTGCCCACACTCCATCGAAAGTTTCTTTCACGAAGCAGCGAAGTAATTGTCAACGGCACAATGCGGTCATTGATCGCGTTCTCGTCCAATCGAAGCGGCAATTCCTCGACATTTTTTTGAAGATTTTTTGAAGACGCCATACCCCAACGTACCGTTGAGGTTGCACCACGAGTTACCGGACCAGTAATTTGCTCTCTGCGGTCGGGGAATCGTATATTTCATCGTACAACTTGCGGGCACGCGTTTGCGTCATGTGGAAAGGGATCTCCTTGGTCAGTGCGACAAGCGGAGTCACAGGATTGCTGTCCACGCTGGCGACCTCCAGCCAGAGTGGCAGCGGTTCGTCCACATCGAGCGGCGGATTATTCGGCCCCGATTCCATCGTCAGTCTGTCCAGTCAAAGTTCCGCATCTCAAAGACTACTTTCCGGCATCAACAATCTGGCGACATATTCGATGCTGAGTCGGGCGGCTCAGGCAACCGCGCCGGTTCCGATCTACTCGCAAAAACAAGCCGACGAACTCAATGCGATCATTCAGGGCGCGAGCGACGCTCTCCAATACGGTGATTATGATTCGGCCAAGGATTACGCTCATCAATTGTTGAAGCGGGATCCCAGCAATGCGATTGCGTATAACGTGCTGGGGCGGATTGCCAGTGCGAACGGCGATGACCAACAAGCGGTCAGTTTCTATTCGCACGCCACCGAGCTGGATTCGTCGAACGAGCAGTATCAGCAGGACCTTTTCGTTGCTCAGCAACTGGCCCAGGGTACCGATCGGGCCCTTGCTACAGGAGCGGGGATGGTCACGAATCGGGATACGGCGCTAGACGGTGTGCGATTGTTGTTTGAGGCAGGCGCGCGAACCAGCGAACAAGGAACTACCTATTTGAGTGTGGCCAAGGGATTTGATGTCCTGGATTTGCCCACGCAACAGCTCAATGCTTTTGAGATGGTGTTGTCGGTGGGGACGGAATCCGATTTGAAGGAACTCGAGACACTGGTTCAGAACTTCGTCGATAAGAACCAACCGGTGGGTTTGGCTTATTCGATTTTGGGTCGTACGCAACAAAAGCTCGGTGAGTACGACGCGGCAATGCAATCGCTCGAAAAGGCGCTGAGCATTGTTCAGGAGCGAAGTCTGGAATCCGTGGACGATGCGGCAAACCTGAGCGGGGCCGTTGAGCGGTTCAGCACCGAGCTGGCGTCGGTCTATGCCGACGTGGGACAGGAGCGGCTGAATCAAAATGACCTGACCGGTGCGGAGACGTATTACACCAAAGCCAATCAACTGAACCCCGACAATACAGAGATTAAGCAGGGTTTTGCGGCGGCGATGATCGCGCGCGGGGAACAGGCGATCACGCATGGACAGGACACTCAGGCTTTGACGTATCTAAATCGTGCGAAGTTGATGGTGGGAGATGACGCATCGCTCAAGGGGGATTTGGCCAACGCCTATTATCGCATGGGAAATCGGGCACTTTCGGAAGGGATGCAGAGCCTTGCGCTGAGCAATTACGAAAAAGCGTACGATCTGAATTCCGGAATTTCCGGGTTGAAGCGAGCCATGGCGGATGTCCATTGGGACATGGCTCAGGCCCAGTTGGCTGAGAAGCCTTACTCGGCTATGCTGGGGGGTGAATTTGAAACCCTCGTCAAACATTTGCAAAGCGCTTTCGATTTGCAACCCATGCGGGAGGATCATAAATCGGCTCTGGCGGATGCGCTGAATGAATTCGGTTTGAGACAAATGAATTCATACACGGATTACGAAAAAGCCCTCGATCTGTTCGGACGCGCCAAATCGCTATATCCCGACAATTCCACCTATGAAGCCAACTACAACCAGGCCCTCCAGCACAAAATCGACCAAGACAACGAAGAATAGTCTCGAATCCAAAACGAAAACCCCGGATGCTTTGCTCCGAAGACATCCGGGGTTCTTGTACCAACCCGCCGTTCCACGTCGGGTCGTCGTTCGTCGATCGTCCTGAATCAGGTTCCACCTGACAACCGGGTTCCACCCGGTTCGTCCATTAACGTGCACCGACTTGCTGACGCTCCAGTTCCAGCAAGAGAGGAGGTCGTCGCCTCCGGCGGCGCTTTTTCGGCGCGCCGGGAATCCGAATTTCAGGTTGGCGGGGGGGGGCCTCGATTGCCATTTGCAGGGCCTCCTGCACGGTCGGAGCAAACAAATCGGCGTGAATTTCCTTCCATAACTCGTCTGCGCGATTAAACACGCCGCCGGAAACCAGAATATTCATCGTGGGATTCGCGCCGACGTTGCGAATCAAATCGATCAGTTGTCGAACACCGGGAACTCCCTGCGGCGTGGTTCCGTAGAGCAGCAGAATATCGGGTCGCAACTGGCCGATGATCTCGAGGATTTCATCATGCGGAACCCCGCCCCCCATGAAATAGACATCCCAACCGTTGGTCTCAAAGAGATCGGTGCACATCTGCGCGCCGAGTTCTTCCGGTTCATGGTCGGCGCAGGTGATGACGATTTTTTTCCCGATCAGGGGGCGTCGGGGCAGGTCTTTCTGGAACTGGTCGGTGAGCATCCGGTTGATTCGGGTCGCCAGATGTTCGATCGCCAGATTGATGCGATCCTGACGATACAGACGATTGACCTGTTCCATGGCAGGCCAAAGGACATCAAAGTAAATGGTTTCGGCGTTGCAACCCTGTTGAACTGCCTCGGACAGTATCTGCCGGCAAGGACCCCGTCTGCCTTGCAGCAACTCTTCCATGAAACGATCCACAACTTGTGATTGGGACATGATTTGCGGTCTCCTCTCGAGCGGATCAGGTCAGTCGGCCGCATGGCGTTAAGGGCCTCCTGCCCGATCGCGAGAGCTTGATCCGCAGAAATGATGTTGGGTGCCCAAGGTCTCCACTTTGGGCGAGCGAATTTTTGAATACGCCGGGGCATCAAAACTTCCAAATTAACATTATTTTATTCGACATTGTTAATTTAGATAGTTTTGATAATTCCGGTAACTTTTGTATCGGTGCCAATCGGAAAAAAACTTTAGGGATTATGTTAAAATAGGTAGTTTCGTGGGACAAAGTGTAATGTATTGACTCGCAAGAAGTTAGTTATTCTTGGAGATTTCAGCGTAGCGGTACAGGAGGATGTTTCGCAGGATTTTTTGTGCCGAAAGCGTATCGTAACCGCGAAGATCAGGAATGTAATTACCGTCGGCGGAAATGGACAAATCCAGAGGAGAAAAGATGACGACGGTTCGTCCGTTTTGTTGTACCTGAAAGAGAATCGGCAGATCACCGCTGGAACCGGCTTGGCGGGCCCCGTGAGTGAAGGTGATGTTTTGCAGGGGTCTCCCACGGGTGAAATCTCCCCGTATCAAAGAGTCATCGCGACCGAGCGGTTTGAAGTCATCGCCAAAAAGTTCGCGGAATTGTGATTCGCACGACTTTGCAAACGCTTCGTTTCCACCGATCGCCTCAATGAAGATCAGTCCGCCGTTGCGCATGTAATTTTTGATAGATTGGATTTCCTGATCGTCGAAGCGATAAGAACCCTGTCCGGCGATGTGGACGAGATCGGGAGCTTTGGCCTCATCGAGATTGGCGAGTCGTGCCGTTCGATTATCGTGAATCACCACACCATAAAAATGACTCAGGAGCGCATTCATGGTTTGCCAGACGGTGGGCGCGCCGCCGGGATCGGCGGAGGTTTGGGGGCGGAGCACAATCAGACTTCCGATAGGTGCCGCAGGTGATCCGGAAAGACCCGTTCGTCGCAACCGACCGGGCAGGCCTTCATATCGGCCTGTGGCATAAAACCGGAGTCCTGCCATCAAGTGGAAACATTCGGGGTATTCCTGCATCAGGGATTGGTGCCAAGCCCCTGCGATGTCCACTGGAATCAGGAGGACGATGTCGCGGAAACCGTCGGAAAGTCCCGAAACGGGAATTCGCGAAGATTGCGAAACCGGCGCCTGCCCACCGGTATATCGGTAGATGGGATGATCGAGGGGTAATTCGCGGAAGGTTTGGTGATTGTCGGCGAAGAGTTGTTCGAATTTTTGTTGAAAAGATTTGGCGAAGGCGGGACTTGCGAGATCGGCATGACCGACGACAAGTCCCCCGTGATTAACGAAGTCCTTGATTTTGGCGGCAAACTGGTCCGAGACCCAGAAGGGTCGGTCCCCGGCGATGTAAAGGATGGGAGCATCGCCAAGATCATCCGGCGTCGCCTGAGTATCGATGATTTGCCATTTGTACAGGTTTTCATAGGTGTTGCTGACGTATCGACAGGCGTGGTACATGTCGCGGTAGTAATAATCCCATCCGCTGTCGGGGTCGCCCCATTTGAGTTTGTTGACCAAAATGGGGGCGCGGCCATACGCCAAAAAGATCAACCACATCGAGACGTCTTCAATGGACTTGTTTTCCCAGTCAGTGATCTGAAGCGCACCCAAAGCACCATTGCGGTACCAATCCTGCGAACCGAAATACTTCCATCCACTGGCCAAACCGAGCCGTTCGGTTCCGAGTTGGGTATAGGCTTCTCCGTAGGGTTTCCCGAACTGGGCCAGCCAAGTCATCCCGCGTCCGATTGCGGCATGAACCTGCTGGATTTTTTCCCACGTCGTCGGATTTCGGGGGATTCCCTTGAAGCGAACGTACTGGCCCCCGGCCTTTGCGTAGAGTTGGTCCAGAACGATGATGAGGGAATTGACGCCAGCAATGGTCATGTTGACGCTGGGGCCGTTTCCTTTCTGATAGGCCCAGCCGCCGGATTCGTTCTGCTGGGCGAACCAGTATCGCTCCACGCGTTCCCAGTAGTGTTTGCCGACCTGATAACCGGCTATGGCTGAAATCCATACACCGAGATTGCCGAACTGGGTATTGGAACAGTCGATCCAGCTGCTGCGGGAGGCGGGGAGGACATCGTCCTCATTGGTGTATCCGTAGCCGTCGGAATCCTTCATGGCCTGAACGAGCCAACGAGCATCTTTTTGGAGCAGACGCGTGTATTTTTCGAGTTTTTCTGGATCCGAAGTCGTTTGGACGAGATGGGAGTAAATGCTGGCGCGCAGCGCGCGGCCATAGGTTCCGGGCATGGGATGGCGTTCCAGTCCGTCCAAGGCCGTCTGGATGACGGGATCATAACGGTCCACTCCGGCACTGAGCAGCGCGTAAATCGCCAGAGCGGTTCGTCCCCCGGACGAGTGATAATCGGTTTTCTCACCGGAAAAGAAACCGGCGGGGGTCATCTGCGAAACGTGCTCTTTGGCGACCTCGAACTTCATTCCGTCCATCGTTTCGAAACGGATTCTTTTTCCGGTGTCGGAAAGCATAGTTCCGCGGTAGGACTGCCCCGAAACGCGCACTTTTTCACCGGTGCTCAGGACGGTAATCTCGCCGTTGACGGTGATTTCGGCAAATCCGTTGTTTCGGTCCTTGATGATTTTGACGAGTTGGTCGATGAGGGCATCGACCTGATTACG
>CAIVHJ010000440.1 GCA_903905665.1 uncultured Phycisphaerales bacterium | reverse complement strand
GCAGGGCCGACGCCTGCTCCCGATACACCGATCCCTCCAACAACGCCAAGGCAAACTCCAGCGGAAATTCCGCCGGTGAATCCGAAGCGATGGTGCCGCGATACTGGTTCAACACCTTGATCGCCGAATCAAACTGACCTGCATCACGAAGATTCTTGACGCGTTCCATCTCGGCGAGCGTCACGACCCACCGCAAGTTTTGCCGCTCCGAATAATTCGACACGTGCAACGCAATCTGTGATGCCTTCGCCAAAAACTCCTCCGCCCGATCCGTGGACCGCAGCAAACGATACGTCGCCCCCGCCAACAGCAGCGACTGAGCCTGATAGTGGGAAATTTCGTGCTCGATCGTCGTGAGCTTGGATTCATCATTCAGATAAGTGATGATCCGATTCAACCGTCGATCTCGTTCGGGATCATCCGCCGACAGCGTCAAACAGTGATAATAGGCAGCCCACATGCTGAAGTAGGTCGCCCGCGGCAGCAACTGCTCCACACGTTCGATATGCCCCGTTCGAGACTGCTTCTCGAATTCCTCGATCGACAATTTATCGATTCTCTGAATCTCGGCGTTGAGATGGCCCACCAACTCCTCATAAACCTTCAGGGCTTCCGTCGTAAGCGTCGCCAACTTCTGCCGATCACCCTCGGTTCCTCCGCGAAACAAAATGTTGTTGTAATAGGGTTCGGCGTGGCGCTCGATCAGGTCGCGCCCCAGATCGAGCTTCCACTCCAAAAACTGCTCGTGGTTGGGATAACGCTGAATCAAATCGCGCAGAATACTCGTGGCTTCGTCCAGCGCCGCCATTCGCTCCGAAGTCGGCACACCGGCATCGGAGTACAGATTTAGCCGCAACTCCCGTCGCAGCAAAGCCGCTTCCACCGGGTCTTTGGGCGGAAACTCCTTGACGTACTGGTCCAGAAGATCCGTCAGCCCCCACTGCTTCAGACCACGCACAAAGGTTTTTCCGGGAAGGCGATCATTCTCCGGATCGGTCCCCGACGACATCGCCACGACGGCGGTCAGGACGATCGTGAAGATGAACCCCATAAACTCCCCTCCGACTACTCCGGAGTCGCGGCGAATGAAACATTACGATAAGGACCCGTCGAACGATCCGAACGCGGAAGAGAATTGGCCCGCCGGATCGCGTTGAAGCAACGAACCACAAAATCCCATCGAACATCGTTTGAGGCAAAAATGACTACCGGCGTATCCTGATTGAATCCCGGTTTGGTCTGGAGTTCTTCCAGCATCAGCGTGAGTTCGGAGAAAGAACCGGGTCTTTGTCGCCAGTTTTCAATGTTGACGGCATAATCGTTCTCACCCTCTCCGACCTGAAGCACATGAACCTTGATCGGGCTGACGGGCAACGATGCGGCCCTGCGAACCCCGATGATCGACGGAATTTTTGAAGGCAACAAGCCTTCGGCGGCTTGAAACGTCGTCCCCAATACCAAAAAAAGCAGGAGGTTGAACGTCACATCGATGAACGGAGTGAAGTTGACCGTCGCGATCGAAGCCTGACGCCGTCTTTGCAGATATTTCATGGACGCCTCTCCGCGCGACTTGGATCAAACCTGGGATTACCCTTGTTGCGAGTCATCTGTTTTCAATTTCCGTGGCGATGTTGAAATTGGCAATGCCCGCGCGGGCAATCACCAGCATCACATCCCGAATGTACTTGTACTCCAACCGGCGATCCGCCCGCAAAATCAACTGAATATCCGGCTCTTCTATCCGGATGGCTTTCAATTGCCCTTCCAACTCTCGCTTGTCCGCCACCACGGTCGGCCCGAGTTGATAGCGAACCACACGACTTTCAGGATCGGCCGAATCAATAAACTGGCACGTCAGGACCATCCGGTTGGGAAATTTCAGCGGCTGGGCCAGGTTGTTTTCGGGTTTCGGCAACTCCACGCTCACGTTCTCGGAAGACATGAACCGCGTGGTCAAAGCGAAAAACAAAATCAACATGAACACGATGTCGATCATCGGAATCATGTTCAGCGTGATCATCGAACCGCGTTTCTGCAATTGATCCAAACGTATGGCCACGTTCCATGCTCCAAAAGCTCGCCGAATTTGCTCGGTTCTCTTCCCGTCAACTCGACGTCGGTGCCGAAGCGTTCTTTTTCTCCGCCGGTTTTGTTTTGACCAGCGAGCCTTTGTCGGAGGGTTTCAAAAACTGCATGATTTCGTCAATCTGCACTACGCAATCCGCCAGCAAACCGTCAATCCGATTCCGCATAATGTGAAAAATCGAAAGCGAAGGAACGGCGATCATCAAACCCCAGAACGTCGCCACCAGCGCCACCGAAATACCATCCGCCAGTTTCGCGGGATTGGGCTGGCCACCCAGGGCCACCATGTCGGCGAACAGTATGATCATGCCGTACACTGTCCCGAACAGACCGATCATCGGGCTAACATTGCCGATGATGTTGAGGTACTCGATCCGGCGGAACAATGCGGCGGAGCGGGATTCCAGCACCTCCTGCATGGCTCCCTCCATCGCGGGCCAACCTCGGCTGGATTGACTGAACCCGGCGTACAGAGCCGCCCCCAGCAAACTCGGATCACGGGCCGTCAGTTCGACCAACTCCTTGAATTGCCCCTGCTGCAAATGTTCCACAACCGCCACTTTCAATGGATCAGGAAGGAGCGCGCCCCGACGAATCCGAAGGAAGTAGTCGATCATGAACCCCGCCGCAACACACGACAACGGAATGAGGATTCCGTGTGTGATAAAACCACCCCGCGCGACGAAATGGTCGAATACTTTGATTTCGACCTTCTTACCCGCCGCGGCATCCCCTCCACCCGGAGCCGCTGTTCCCTGCGCGCCCGTGGGTGAACAAAACGCCAGCACGGTGAGCACTCCCAACATCCACAGCACGGTTCTAATCCGTTGCTGCCTGGTTCGACCAAGCAATACACTTTCCTTCATCGTGGTTCCTCATTTCTGTTTCAATCGCCCCATCGCGTTATTGGCTTGTTCGCGGAGCTTGTCGTCGGCTCCCGGAAGTTCGAGACAAGCTTTGTATAGTTCGGCCGCCTTTTGAGAACGATCTATCTTCTCATGAACGACGGCGGCATAGTACAAACTCGGCGCGCAAAAGCGACTCTTCGGATAATGGATGACCACCCGCATCAGCGCCAGTCCCGTCCGAATGTAGTCTTCCCGTGTTTTCGCACCGGCCAGCAAACATCGTCCCTTGAGATAGAGCAACTCCGGCATAAAATCTTCAGGAGCTTCCGCGAGCGCCTGATCGACGTGACCCAGCGCTACCTCGTATTGCTCGTGTTTGACTTCGACGCGAATGGCAATCATCTGCAACCGATACGACGAAGCCTCCTGAGCCTTGTTCCCTTCCTTTTGTTCTTTCTGCAGCTTCGACAAGATTTCACGGGCGACCTTGTCGGCGTCTTCGAGTTGAGACTGCTCCAGTATCGTCAGACGAAACGCCTCCAGCTGCCAATACACTGCCTGATCTTTCGTCTTGCCAATCGCTTCCCGCAGCACCTCCAGTGCGCGGCGCTGGATGTCCGGCGGGGCTTTGTCGATTTGGGTCGGCATGAGGACTTCGGCCTTCGCCGGAAAAACCGAAACCAACGGAACATACAGTTCCGTGGCACGGTCCAATGCCCCAAAACGATCATAAGCCTGCATCTGCCGCACTTGAATCAATGATTTCCAGAAATCTCGACTCTTGGGGAGTGCGGTTTTGTATTTTTTGGCTGCCTCGGCGTACTGTCCCTGCTGAAATAAATGCTCAGCCTGATTGAAATCCTCCAGTCCGGCGATGGAATCCACCGTCATCGTTGTGACGTCCGCCAGCTTCTTAGCAACTGTAACGCCGCCCCCCTTGTCCAAAACGATGAATTCCCCGTCAAAATTTCGGATGACCACTTTGTACAAAACTTCTTTACCGAATCGCACTTCATCGGCGCGAACTACCACACCGGAAATCACCACGAGGGGAAGGGCAACCCATCCCATCCATCGCTTAATAAAGTTCGTCTTCCGATACAAAGCGATACTCCCCTTCGTTTTCTCTCGCGATCTGACGCAAAAGTTCCTCACCGCTGCGCCGCACAAACGCGATCGTATAAATTCGCGTTTTCTTGTCCCGGTTCCAAACCCGCAGTTTTTCCACCAGTTGCGGATCAAACTCACCATCCGTCAAAAAATAAACAAGATCAGCCTTGAGCTGAAAAGCACGTGCCATCGCCAAGGTCGGGTCCGTGCTCCCGCCGGCTTCGACCGTCTTGAGAAACTCAAATGCCTGTTCCTTGTATTGCGTAATCGCATTCACGAGTTTCTGCGGCGGCGCTTCGATGGGCGGCCCGCCGCTGAAAAAAATGATATGAAACTGCTGGCTCCGATGCAGTCGCTCGATGGATCGTTTGACTTCCTCTTTCACAAAATAAACTTCTTCCGTCATCGAACCGGAACGATCCACCACATAGACGATCTTCCGGGCCAGAAATTCATTCTTGCCCAGTCCGAAAAATGACGGTCCTTCTCCCAATCCACCGGCGCCCAGACCCAGCGTCCCCAAACCCCCCGCCGCCTCACCGTTCCCCACGACCGTATCCGCCGATCCCGAACCGATTCCGATGATTGCTATTTCACCCTCCCCGCTGCCCTTGAGCGTCGGATCGCCGCTCCCACCCAACACATCCTCCGGTAAAAGATTCAGTTGCCCACCACCCGGCCCGCCGCCGAAATCTTCCCATGGCGCCGGAATGCTGTTGGGCGGGATTTTCAGATCCGAATCGAGGGGTTGCAATGCTGCTTTTTCACGAACCATGTCCTCGATCTGCGCCTGTGAAACCGGCAGCAATTCCTCGGTCGCCGTTACGTGTGTAAAGACAACAACCGCCATCATTCCCAGAAACAACACAATGTGAAGCACCAGCGAAATCGCCCACGGAAGGGAGGCTCGGATCAGTTCGGAAGGATCGTCCAAAAGGGAGGGTTTTTCCGCAACAAGATCGCCCGCACCCTCGGCGGAAGGCGCCATCGGCGGAAGCGGTTGCCTGGATAAATCCATATCGTCCATTGAATGTTCCACCCGGGAAAAAACAGCGGAATGATTGCATTTTCCCAAAGTTCTACTATTCTTTAGTGTAGGCGGCAAATATGGTTAGGTCAATCGGCGACCTGCAATTCCACGAATGCACACGGTAAATGAACTCAAACAGACCATAAGGACGCGCAAATGAAGTCGTTTTTTCCGCTGCTGTTGATCATTTCAGTTTGGACCGTTCAATCCTCAGGTTCCCAACCGCCCGAATCCACACCTGCTGCAAATCCAAACCCAACGGTATTCACACCACCCATTAATAGCAGACTTTACCCCCCTGCCGTTGAGAACGAAGTCCAGTATCAGCAATGGTTAGCCGACGAAATTGCTCGGCGGATTGCGAAGATCGAGACCGAAAACGAAGCCACGGCTCCTTCTGAAAACAGCTCGCTGCGCATTCAAACCGCAAACTGGATTTTGTCGGTTGCATGCGAACCGATCTTGACTCGGATATTGCTCGAACTGGATACCCCACAAGACCTTGAACAGCTCAAAACGCTTACCACCCAAGCGACTGGCCTGCTCACCAACTTAAAGGGAGAAAACGAAGCATCGCCCCATCAAGCCGATGTCGGCACGTTGGTTACGTTTGCCAAGACTTTTGCGATCCTGGCGGATGCACGGACCCAACCGCCCGATCCGAATCGCGTCGAACAAGTTACGCTTGAATCAGGATTGTTGTTGGATGAAGACAACCGGGATGTCGCCGAATCGGCACGGTTGTGGCAATGCCTGATATTCAATAAGTGCGACAAGTCTCAACGCGCCCTTGATGTTCTTCCGTTGGTGCTAACGCCGGTGGAATCAAATTCCGCGGCGTTTTTCGCACGGATGCTGCGATGTCGGATATTGGCGGAACAGGGAAAGACGACATTGGCACAGGCGTTGTTACTCAAGATGGAAGAGCAGTGCGATACATGGTTTTCCGACGAGCGGCTCCAGAGCGAAGCCCGTTGCACCTTGGCGTGGTTGCGATGGCGATTGGCCCAACAGGCACAGTATTCACTGAGCGAGATTCCTCAGTCATCCTGGAAAGATTTCGTTGAACGGACTGAGGAAATGATCCGTGATGAAAAAGAACCTTGTCAACTGTTTCGTCTCGGGTCTGCAATTCCTGACTTTGGATCGCCTCCACAACCCCATCGGGAACCCTCCGCTTCTGAAAAGAAAGCACAGCCCACGCCGCCCCACCGAGTTTCGGTGACTCTCCGGGACCGATAAGCGAACTGCCCCTAAAATTCATATTTACACATCTATTTATTTTACAGCAGGTTGCGCGAAAATCGCGATTTTTCGGCCATTTCTTGATCCTTGGGATGACGTTTTTACGTGTATGATTATAGAAGCGCGTTGAATTCGTGCCTTGGCAAATCCTGAACGATTACGTGCATCCACGCACATTCTGGAAAGAGGAGGAGAATAATGCTCATTCCACAAATCCTTGTCCTGTTCGCAAGTTTGTTGACCACCGCCAGCGGGACTCCGTCCGACGTACCAACCCCAATCGATCTCGGCAACCAGCCGCTCACCGAGCAAATACAGGATGGTACCGGGATATCCGGCGATGTGCCGCAACTGATCCTGCCGGGTAAACCGGACATCGGCACCGCCGTCGAGATTAACGACGGGACTTTGACTCGAACGACTTGGTACGTGGACGACAACTGCGCGTCTCCCGGCAGCGGGACACAGAACGACCCCTTCTGCACCATCCAAGCCGGCATCAATGCCGCCGCTAATGGTGACGAAGTCGTCGTCAGCGCCGGAACCTACCCAGAGCACATCGACTTCCTCGGCAAAGCCATCACCGTTCGAGGCACCAACCCTGAGGATTCCACTGTAGTGGCAGCCACCATTATCGACGGCACCAACAGCGGGAGCGTGGTGTCGATGCGAAGCGGCGAGGGTGCCGGATATGTCCTGAGTGGTTTTTCTTTGATCAACGGTATCGGATCGTATCGTCCGGGGTCTCCGCCAAGTCAAGGGCGTTGCGGTGGTGGACTATTCATTTGGGAATCCAGTCCGACAATCACCCATTGTGTGATTCGCAATAATACCTCCGAAGCGGCTGCGGCGATCTATTGTCGATCCGGCGCCGGTGATCCAATCATCAGCAACTGCATCATTCAAGACAACGTGAACACATCCACTTCCTCGCTATCCGGTGTGGTGTATCTTGCCAAGATGAATGCTCCGATCAACCACCCTCGTCTTCTCAATTGCGTCCTCATCAACAATACATCGCAGATATCCCCTTCTGCATTACTGATTGGCGGCTCCGTGGAAGCCGAGGTTCGTAACTGTACGATTACCGGAAACCAAAACCTTGGAACGTACGAGGGGGTCGGACCGGTTCTGGTCATGAGTGCCGCTCATTTATCGAACAGTATTGTCTGGAATAATGTTTCCGCAGATCCGTCAGTACCGGTGACGGTGATGAATCAAATGGGTCCACCCGCCTCACTGGAAGTCCGTTACTCCGACATCGAAGGGGGCCAGAATGGTGTTCAATTGTTATGGTCCTCGTCACTCAATTGGGGTGACGGTAATCTGGATGCCGATCCGTTATTTATGGATGTGGCGAGTGGGAATTTTCATCTGCGGTGGACTTCCCCGTGTCGTGATGCGGGGGATCCTACTTTTGTACCCGACGCAGGAGAAACGGATATCGACGGTGATCCGCGTGTGGGGGACGGAAATGATGACGGAATCGCCGTCGTGGACATCGGTGCAGACGAGTCCTTCATTGATTGTAGCCGCAACGGTACTTCGGATGAATGCGCCGTTCATGTTCCTGAGGATTACCCCAATATTCAGGCAGCACTCGATGCCGTCGAAAACGGATTCACCGTCTGGGTTGCTTCGGGAATGTATACTGGGGCGGGGAATAGCAATCTGGATTTCAAGGGTAAAATCATCGCGTTACAGTGCGAAGAGATCGGAACATGCATCATCGATCATGCTGTCAACGTACCAGCATTCAATTTTCATCTCAACGAGACGAATGCTTCCATCGTGGACGGTTTCAGAATTACCAACTGCAGCTATACTAGCCCGTTTCATTGTCGTCAATCTAGCCCTACTATCCGCAACTGCATCATTGCTGGAAATCCCTGTGCTGGAATCCTCTGCGACAATGGAGACCATACGATTATCGAAAATTGCACCATTACAGGTAATCATCAGGGGATCTTTTGCTCTTCCAGCGGATCGATCATCCGAAACTGCACCATATCTGGAAATACTCCCAATGGTGGGATCAGTATAAGAGGCAATTCGATGATTGATAACTGTTCGATCATCGGCAATGCTGGTACTAGTGGTGTATGGTCCGTAGGAGGCATCGAAGTTGGAGGCAACACAATCGTTCGAAACTGCACGATTTCTGGTAATACAGGTCGATCGGTCGGAGGGATACGCGCCATGCCTGGTCAGATAAATCCCGACGATAGCCCGATAATTCAGAACTGCATTATTTCCGGCAACACAGCACAGTTTTGTGGTGGGGTATTCTTCTTGTCTAGGAGACCAACGATGCAGAACTGTACTGTATTTGGAAACGTCAGTTCGCAATACGGTGGTGGAATCCGCTGCTCTAACGATAGCAGTCCAACTATCGGAGGTTGCATTATATGGGGCAATACAGCGCCAAACGGTCCGCAGATTTATCTGGATGGCTCGTCATCCGTCACGGTATCGTACAGCGATGTGCAGGGCGGATGGACCGGTGAGGGCAATATCGACCTTGATCCGCTGTTCGTGGATTTCGCCGGGGGAAATCTTCATTTGAGGCAGAATTCCCCGTGCATCGATTTCGGGGATCCCGCATTCGTCCCGGGCGCAGGTGAAACGGACTTCGATGGTCAATCGCGGCTCGTGGATGGCGACGGGGATGGTGTGGCTCGCGTGGACATGGGGGCGTATGAACACGTATACTTCGACAGCGGTGTCTGCGGCGATCTGGATGAGGATGGAGACGTGGATTACGATGATTATGCGATCATTCTCCATGCGATGGGGCATATCAGCAGCGATCCGCAGTACCTTCCCGAAGCCGATTATGACGACGACGGCGCGGTCAGTTTGGTAGATTACCGAACGTGGTTCAATTGCTACCGGAATTTTGTCGGTAATCCGAACGCACCTGTCCCGATTCCCCCGCCGCCACCCGGTGGTTCACCGTCACCCGTGCCAGCCCCGAAACCGATCCCGCAGATCCAGCCAATCTCCCCAACTGCAGAAATAAGCAAATCCCCAGTTGGAGAACCGACACAATAGCGGAAACACAAGGGGACAGGAGTCCTAACCCGAAAGACTCCTGTCCCCCTCTTTCGTCCAAACGGGACAGGAGTTCTGACGCGGAACTCCTGTCCTCCTTTTTTCTCGAGAAATTTTTGATTGATTGATTTCACAGGTTGCGATGTGACATAAGTTTCGGTGGTAGATTAAGATGGCATCGAGTTGAGGATTTGCCGGATGTTGATTGAGGGAATGGGATGTGGTTCTGTTTTTGCTGAATGAAACCGTACTCTGTACAATGCGGCTTTTCGTTTTCACCCTAATTGCTATTTGGAGAACAGAATAATGAACGAAGCCAAGTTTCCGTCGCACAATGTGGAAGTATTGGAAGTCCCGTACAAGGGGCGTCGGGTGTTGCGCCATCCGATGCTGAACAAGGGCGCGGCGTTTACGCAGCAGGAGCGCACCGAATTCGGTTTGGCGGGTTTGCTGCCCCCCCGCGTGTTCACGATCGAGGAGCAGGTGGCGCTGGAAAAGGAACACCTCGACGCCAAAAAAGACGATCTGGAGAAATTCATCGGTTTGGCGGCGCTTCAGGATCGCAACGAGACGCTCTATTTTCGGTTGCTGGTGGAGCATTTGGCGGAACTCATGCCGATCGTTTATACCCCCGTGGTGGGTCAGGCGTGCCAGAAATACAGTCACATTTTCCGTCAGACGCGAGGCATCTGGATCACACCGGATCAGGCCGACATCATGCCGGAGTTGCTTCGGAATTATCCGTATCAGGATATTCGGTTGATCGTCGTGACGGATAACGAACGGATTCTGGGACTGGGCGATCAGGGCGCGGGAGGCATGGGCATTCCGGTCGGGAAAATCGCGTTGTATTGCGGTGGCGCGGGGATTCATCCCGCCCATTGTTTGCCCATCAGTCTGGACGTGGGTACCGACAACGCCGAGCGGTTGCAGGACCCCTACTACATCGGTTATCGCCAGAGGCGATTGCGCGGCGAGCCTTATTTCAAACTCATCGAAACGTTTGTGGCGGCCGTCAAGAAAGTTTTCCCGAACGCCTTGATTCAATGGGAGGATTTCCACAAGAGCACGGCGTTTACAATTCTCGACCGATATCGCAAGCGCGTTCCTTCTTTTAACGACGACATTCAGGGGACGTCCGGCGTAGCGGTGGCCGGAATGATCGGTGCGTTGCGAATCACCGGTGAAAAAATGTCCGACCAGCGGATCGTGTACATGGGCGCCGGTGCGGCGAACGTGGGAATTTGCCGACTGGCCCGAGAGGCGATGCTTCAAGACGGCGCCGATGCAGTCAAAGTTCACAAGGCACAAATTACACTGGACACACAAGGGCTGGTTTTTGAAGGCCGAATGATCAAAGACCCCCACAAACTGGAATTCGCGATGAACAAGGAGGAAATGAATCATTACGGCTTCAAGGGTGCGGGACCGTTCGATCTGCTGGAAGTAATTCGACGGGTCAAACCCACGATTCTGGTCGGAGCGACAGCCACTCCCGGGACGTTCACCGAAGAGATCGTGCAGGAAATGGCGAAGCACGTCAAACGGCCGATCATCCTGCCGTTCAGCAATCCGACATCCAAGTGCGAGTGCACTCCCGAAGAGGCGATTCGCTGGACCGACGGTCGGGCGATCGTCGCCACAGGCAGTCCGTTCCCACCGGTGACGTACAACGGAAAGACCCACATCATCGGTCAGGGCAACAATGTGTTCATTTTTCCCGGCGTCGGATTGGGCGCGATCCTTGCGGAAGCCCACGAAGTGCCGGATTCGTTTTTTCTTGTGGCGGCGCGGACGTTGGCGGATTGCGTCACGAAGGATCGGCTTGATCACGGAGCGATTTTCCCGGATCAGGGACAACTCCGGGTCGTCAGCGCCAAAATCGCCGCCAAAGTGATCCAGGAAGCCAAGCGGCTCAACATCGGGGTGCAGATCGCCGACGAGGAAATCGAACCTTACGTCGAGCGATCCATGTGGTATCCGAAATATCCGCGGTATATTTACAAAGAGGAAAAGTAGGGCAATGCTACGGCCCCCCCGCTAGCGAGGGGGACACCGATGGATGATGGAAGCGACTTCCTGCTTGCGCAGGAGAATAAGAAAGACCCCCCGCTCGCGCGGGGGGCTCTGATATAGTGACTCAATACGTGCAGGAGCAGTTGCTTGCGGAGGGTTGCGTACGATATACGAACACGATACGCGAGTTTATTCCAATTGGAACTGCGTCCACACGGCCTGTTCGGCTTGTTTGAACTTTTCCGACGTTTCGGTCAGTTGATCGCGGATTTCAAGAAACTGCGCATCGTCGATGGAGATGGATCCTTGCCGGGTTTCGAGCAAGGCGCGCATTTGTGAGGCTGCGTCGTCAAGCCGCGCCGCAGCGGAGGCAAATTCACGGGCCGTATTCAGAACGAGCAATTCCTTTTGTTGTTCGTCGGTGGGCGGGAAAAGCAGTTTCCACGGGTGGAGTTTCAGGTCTTTGATTCCGTCCTTGAGATGGTCGCTGGCTTCGGCAGCGTTTTGAACGATCTGGCCGATGCGTTCGCGATTCAGAATGACGATGCCGCGCGTTTGTTCGGTTACAACGTTGATGTCCGCCAAGGACTGGTTCAACCGATCGAACGCAGAGCGTACTTTGGTTCGCAGACTGACGTCGGGGGTCTCCTGCAATTCCAATTCTTCCGCCATGACGGTAATCACCTGAGCATCGAGAGTATTGGCAGCGTGTTCGACCGTCGTAAGCGTGCGGTCCACCTTCGGACGATTTTCCTTAAGCAAATCCACAATTTCGCGGAGCCCCGTGTCAATCTTGTCCAGACTGGCATGAAGTTTCGTTAACAGGACGTCGCCCTGCGTCCGATCGAGTTCGTGATTCAGACCCGCCGTAATGTTGCGGATGTTTTGAAACGAATCGCGAATCCCGAAGGTGATGGATTTCTCGTCGTTGGGGTCCAGTTGAAGTTTCAAAGCGGACATGATGCTGTTGGGATCGGTGTCATCGACTTCGCGGCTGATGCGATCGACGACGGTTTGAAATCCTCGAACCTCGCCCTGAACCGGGTGGTCGGTTTGAAGCAACTCGTCTCGCACGCCTCGAATCAGAATGTCGAGCTGGCCCTGTCCACCCAGCGGCGGGCCGGTGGCCACAACGCGGCAGTCGGATCGCAGGCCCAGATAGGCGGGATAAGTCGCCTTGATTTCCAGGAAATGAACTTGCCGGGCGGGATTCGCAGGATCGGCATCCTCGACCACGCGAGTAGAGACCACTTTCCCCACCTTCTGGCCGAAATAAGTGACAAAGGCACCGTCGTTGATTTCGGGCATCGCCACGCCCGATGGGAATCGCACCGTCAGGGTTTTTTCCGCCGGACGAAAGAAATCCCCCTTACCGATGAAAATCAACATTGCAAAAAACAGCACAAACATCACGACGATCGTGATTCCGAGTCGAACAGGATTGCGTGGAGTAGCCATGGAGATTCAACGGTCCTTTTCTGTTGACGGTCCAAAACCAAATCGAAGCATTAACCCGTGAGGATCAGTTTTTCGAATTCGCTGATCCCCTCGGAATCGGTCAGCGGTCCCTGATTAAAGCCATTGAGGAATTGATGGATCAGCCGATCGTCGCGGTTGAGAAGTTCGTTGGACTGAGCCGCCCGTAATTTTTCGAATTCCGCCTTGTCGCCGACGCGAAGCACTCGGCCGTGATCGAGCATAATCATTCGATCGGCGATTCGAAACGCCGAATCCATTTCGTGGGTGACCACGATGCTCGTCACGCGCAGTTTGCGGGACAAATCCATGATCAGTTCGTCAATGGCACTGGCGGTGACGGGATCCAGACCTGCCGTCGGCTCGTCGTAAAACAGGATTTCCGGGTCCAGCGCCGTCGCTCGCGCCAGCCCTGCGCGTTTTTTCTGTCCGCCGGAAAGTTGCGAGGGCATTTTATCCCGATGGGCCAGCATGCGCACCTGCTGCAACTTCAGCGTCACGACGATGTCGATCACCGACGGGTCCACGTGCGAATGCTCCAGCAGAGGCAGGGCGACGTTTTCGGCGACCGTCATCGAATTGAACAAAGCGCCGCTTTGAAAAAGGATTCCGAATTGCTTGCGAACATCATTGAAGTCGGTCTCATTCAGTTGCGTGATTTCGACCGACTGGTGCATTTTCCGAGTGTGATACAGGATCTCTCCGCCGTTGATGTCGTATTCACCGATCAGGCAATTAAGCAAAGTGCTTTTACCGCAACCACTGCCGCCCATGATCACCAGCGTCTCACCCGGTAACACGTCAAACGAAACCGAATCCAGAACGGTCGCCGAACGGCCCTCATCGTCGGCGAAGGTCTTTCGCAAGTTTCGAACTGAAATGACAAAAGGACGTTCGACCATGCGAGCCTACCATCCAAAACTGTAAAACACGGCGGTAAAAACGGCATCCATACCGATGATCGCCACGATGGATTTGACCACGGTGACGGTCGTGGCGCGGCCGACGCCTTCGGCGCCTCCGGTCACGTTCAAACCTTCGTAACAGGCAATGACGACGATCAACATTCCGAAAACCATCGCCTTGAACAGGCCGGCAAGGAAATCCTTGTGCACCAGCGCGTCGCGAGTCAGATCAATGTAGGTCTGGGCGGGAATGCCCAGGACTCCACACGATGTCCAGAACCCACCGAGCATTCCGACAATATCGGCGATTACGGTGAGGCCGACAATCATGGTCACGGTGGCGAGAAAACGCGGAACGACGAGGAACCCGATCGGATTGAGGGCGTGGGCGCGCAGGGCTTTGATTTCTTCCG
>CAIVHJ010000439.1 GCA_903905665.1 uncultured Phycisphaerales bacterium | reverse complement strand
GGTGCTGCCCTCGGTCGAAGCGGCTTCCCTTTCCTCGAACCCGTCGTACCATATTATAACGGAGATCGACAAATGCCGGACACGCGTCGCCATCGCGGACCTCATCCCCAGGACCACGAATTATTCGCTCCGAAGTATCACGTCGCCCTGCGACGGGCCGTGGCCGATTTTTCGTGGCTTTTGTCACACGGTTATGCCGAAGATTCTGCGCTCAAACTCGTCGGAGATCGCCACAAACTGACCGCGCGGCAGCGAATGGCCGTCTGGCGTTCCTCTTGCTCAGATCAGACGCTGGCCGACCGCCTCAAGCGGAAGATTTCATGGACCGATTGCGCCGGGCGGCGAATCGCCGTGGATGGCTACAACCTGCTGATCACGATCGAAAGCGCCTTGGCTGGCGGCGTGATCTTCGTCGGACGCGACGGCTGCACTCGTGACCTCGCCAGCGTCCACAGTACGTATCGAAAAGTCGATGAAACCCCCATTGCGCTGGATGAGATTATCCGCTTCCTTGTTCAATCCGGTGTGACGGAGGTGGATTGGTATCTGGACAAGCCTGTTTCCAACAGCGGGCGATTGAAAACCTTCATGGCGGAAACCCTCGAATCCCAAAATCTCCACTGGAACATCGAACTGGTCAACAATCCCGATGCCGTATTGATGGATTGTCCCGGTCCCGTGGTCAGTTCCGATTCGCTCGTGCTCGACCACTGCCGTCACTGGTGCAACCTCGCCGCCGAAATCATCGCCACGCAAATCCCCCACCCGTGGATTCTCTCGCTTCAGGTATAGAACGGATCGAAGGCCCCCCGTTTGTTATCTGCTAACAATAATCCGGGTCTTTGTTCAACCGACCAATTCGCTTCGGACCGCCCTTGCGGGGCATGGTGGGGAGAATTGTGGAAAAAGAGTTGGTCTTGTGATATTCTGATGAACACGATGGGGTTTGAAGTATGGAATGCACCGCTAGCTCAATTGGATAGAGCATCGGTCTACGGAACCGAAGGTTGCAGGTTCGAGTCCTGCGCGGTGCGATGTGCAATTCTCAGTGTTAACAGTGGACAATTCTGACGGTGATGCTCTATTGGCGCCGCTGGTGCATGCAGGTCTTCCTCGTCAAATCGGAGTGTTGGTTTTCACTTTCCCGCCAAACAAAAACCCCCGCAGAGCGGGGGTTGAATGGGTAAGCACACCGGAGTTCCAGCTTTCAAAATTCTTTCAGATTGTCGTCATTCTCCAGACTGAGAAACTCCTGCGCAGGGTCCGTAGCCGCCGCGACGGCTTTGGGTTTCGCACGGGTGGGCTGATTTCCTCGTGCAGTCGCGGCTTTCTTCCGGGGCGCCTGGACCGTGGTCTGTGCAGGAGGTGATGCTGATTCTCGTCGTTGGCCATGAATCAGGGCGACGAGTTCGTTGACCATCCCTTTAACCGTTTGCGCCTGCGCGGAAAGTTCCTCGGCAGCCGAGGCGGATTCCTCGGCGCCCGCCGCGTTGGACTGAGTCACTTTGTCCATCTGCGACACCGCCGTGTTGACCTGCTCGACCCCCTGAGCCTGTTCTTCTGAGGCTTTGGTGATGTTGTTGATCAGGTCCGAGACTTTGGTCACATCACCGACAATCGCCGACAGCGACTTCGCCACTTCGTCCGCCACCTCACCCCCTTCGTGAACCTTGCCGACCGAATCCTCGATCAGCGTGGTGGTTTCCCTGGCGGCTCCGGCGGCCCGCTGGGCCAGATTGCGGACTTCGTCGGCAACCACGGCGAACCCTTTGCCGTGTTCACCCGCGCGGGCGGCTTCGACGGCCGCGTTGAGCGCCAGCAAATTGGTCTGGAACGCGATTTCTTCGATGACTTTGATGATCTTGCCGATTTTTTCCGAAGAGTCGTTGATCGCCGTCATCGCGCCGGTCAGTTTCGTCATGACCTTATCGCCGGTCTGTGCCGCCAACCGTGTCTTTTGACTGAGATCGTTGGCTTCTTTGGCGTGGGCGGCGTTGGTCCGGGTCATCGCTGCCATCTGTTCCAGCGCGCTGGAAGTCTCCTCCAGCGATGAAGCTTGTTCGCTGGCACCTTCAGCCAATTGCTGCGACGCGTTGGACACCTGCGCCGCCGCATCGTTCACCTGATCCGCACCCTCGTCCAGTCCGGCGGCGACGCGGGTCAAAACTTTGACGAGACTTCGCGTAATCAACGACGCCATCACGATCCCCAACACCGCCACAATGACGCTCACAAGGATCGTCACCGTTTTCGTCATGGCCGCACGCGTTACGATTCCTGAGTTGTCTGCCTCGGCGGCGGTATGCGTCTTTTCCCGGATTTCACCGAGCAACTTTTGGATTTCCTGCAACGCCGGCCGGGTTTGATCGGCAAAAATGGCACCGGCTTTGGAGGCACTCTTGATCAAACTGGTCTCAGCCGCGATCGCTTCTGAAAAGTGATTCGTGAGTTCAGCCAAAGTCGGCTTGACTTCTTCTTTGTAAACTTTGGTCGCCGCGGGAACATTGTTGGTCGTGAGGTTTTCTTCAATCTTCTGGGCCAATTCGTGCAATTTTTG
>CAIVHJ010000438.1 GCA_903905665.1 uncultured Phycisphaerales bacterium | reverse complement strand
CGGCAGCAATTCCAGATGCGTAAATCCGAACCGTTTCAAATGCGCCACGAGTTGCGACGCCGCCTCGCGGTAACTCAGGCACCGCTCGGAATCCTCAGGAACGCGCCTCCACGATTCCAGATGAACCTCATAAATGGCGATGGGTTCGCTTCGGTGGTTTTGGTGCACCCGTCGAGCCATCCACTCATCGTCGCTCCACCGATAGTTCGACGTATAGACGCGTGAGGCGTTTCCCGGCGGAAGTTCGCACGAAAACGCCATCGGGTCCGATTTGAGCCGCAACATCCCTTCCTGCGTCTTGATCTCATATTTGTAAAGCGTTTCCGGCCGGATTCCCGGAATAAAAATTTCAAACACCCCCGACGCTCCCAGACTCCGCATCGGAAACACCCGGCCGTCCCAGTTGCAAAAATCACCGACCACGCTCACGCGACGCGCATTGGGCGCCCAAACCGCAAACGACACCCCCGCCACTCCGTCGATGGTGCGAACGTGCGCCCCCAAATGCTCCCACAGCTGCCGATGATTCCCCTCGTTGAACAGATACAAATCAAAATCACTCACGGTAGGCAGGAACTGATACGGGTCGATCCGCTCGATCGTGGTTCCGTCGGCGAAATAAAACTTGAGAGAATACCGATGCGGCAATCGAATTTCCGGAATGAAACGGCTGAAAAATCCGCCATGCTCCGCTTGAAACAAACCGACCGGCTTGCGGTTCAAAAAGATCACTTCCGCACCGACGGCATCGGGATGAAACGCGCGAACCATCACGCCTTCGGTCTCGTCCCGACGAATCGGGTGCGCCCCGAAAATCGCGTGCGGATTGTGGTGGTCAAACGCGAGCAGCGCTTCCAAATCGCTTTTCTGAATTCCGTCGATCACAATCGCTCCACCCTGAAAACCCATGGTATACGAACGCCGCGTCGGAACGCGCTAGGCGCTGCGCGACCGGCTCACTGTCCAGGATCAGCCATTTTTTGTTTCAGGTTTTCTCGAAGACCAGTAACTGTAACGAAAGAGGAGCAAGATTCAAAGCGTCCGAGCGGAGTGCCTGCAACTTTATCGGACCTGCAGTGTTGAGAATTCGCTTCCAGCGACCGACCGCAGGCAACCGATCTGTCGGGAGCCGAAAGCGTTGCGACCGGTTCTCAGCATTGATGAGTAGCAGCACAGTTTGTCCGAAAATGACGTTCCCCTTTTCGTCAAGTTCGTCCGTTGCCTCGCCCGGAACCAACATTCCGATGCATGCGCGATTGGCCTCCTGCCACTGCTCCGGCTGCATCTCCAGACCTTCCTGCCCAAGCCACGTGACATCCTTCAAACCGTTGTCGAGTGACAACCCCCGGAAAAAACTGACGCGGCGAAACACTGACAACGCCCGCCGAAGCGACAAGGCGTGACATGCAAACTCGTAAAATTCCTGCTGGGGTGGTTTCAACTTCCAGTTGAACCATGAAATCTCGTTGTCCTGACAGTAGGCATTGTTGCTTCCCCGCTGGGTCCGACCCAGTTCATCACCGGCGGTGATCATCGGCACGCCCATCGAAAACACCAGCGTGGCCAAAAAATTCCGTTTCATCTGCTCGCGAATCGCGACAATCTCCGAATCTCGCGTGAGACCTTCAACTCCCCAGGTTCGGCTCAGGTTGGCGTCGG
>CAIVHJ010000437.1 GCA_903905665.1 uncultured Phycisphaerales bacterium | reverse complement strand
CGGCGCGGGCGACATCGAGTTTATTCTCGAAAACCACATCCCCGACGAATCCATCTACGCCATCGAGGACCTGGTCGAAGACTCCACCGCCGATCTGGACGTCATCGAACAAAAACACAACGAAGTCGTCAATTTGGAAGAAGTGGCCAGCGAATCCCCTGTCATCAAACTCGTCAACTATATGATCTTTGCCGCCATCAGGGAGCGAGCCAGCGACATCCACATCGAACCCGACGACAACAATCTGCGCGTGCGCTTTCGCATCGACGGCGAACTGGTCGAGCGACTGTTTCCCGCTGTGACCATGCATCCCGCTATCGTTTCGCGAATTAAAATCATGTCCTCGCTCGACATCTCCGAACGAAGACTCCCGCAGGACGGCAGCATCCACGTCCGCATGAAGGGCAAACCGGTTGACCTCCGTGTCTCGATTTTGCCCACCACCTTCGGCGAAAAAGTCGTCATCCGAATCCTCGACCGCAGCACCGTCCTCGTGCGGCTCGATCAACTCGGTATGGATATGGCCCTCCAGGTGGTCTTTCAGAATTGCATCAAAAACCCGTACGGACTGATTCTCGTCACGGGCCCCACCGGCAGCGGCAAAAGCACCACCCTCTATTCGGTCCTGTCGGAACTCAAAAAGCCCACGATCAACATCTGTACCGTCGAGGATCCCATCGAATTCAATATTCAGGGAATCAACCAGTTTCAGGTTTATGAAAAAATCGGACTTACCTTCTCGAATATCCTCCGTTCGTTGTTGCGGCAGGATCCCGACATCATCATGGTCGGCGAAATGCGAGACACCGAAACGGCCAGAATCGGCATCCAGGCCTCCCTTACCGGACACATGGTGTTCTCCACCCTGCACACCAACGATGCTCCCGGAGCCATCACACGATTGTACAACCTTGGCGTCGAACCCTATCTCGTCGGCGCTTCCCTGACCGCCACCATGGCCCAGCGACTGGTCCGACGCATCTGTACGCACTGCAAGACCGAATATCATCCCCCGGCCGGCCTGATTAAAAAATTCGAGGCCCTCAGCACCAACAACATCGAAACCTTCTACAAAGGCCGAGGGTGCACGCGATGTCACAACAGCGGATTTCAGGGCCGCGTCGGCATCTACGAACTGCTGGTTCCCGATGACGAACTGCGCGACATGATCACCGCCGGCGCCCCGCTTGAAAAACTCCGCGCCCGGGCGGCGCAGATCGGAATGAAAACCCTTTATGCCGACGGGATCGACAAAGTGCGAAATGCCGTCACCACCCTCGAAGAAGTCTTGCGCGTCACCGTGGAGAGTTAAAGCATGACCGAGCCGGATGCGAACATCAATCTGAATTTGCTTCTCGAACACGGGTCCGCCTCGCAGGCCTCCGACTTGATTCTCGTCGCCGACAGCCCCCCCTGCCTGTTCGTCCACGGACGCCTGCAACCGATGAATCAAAAACCGCTTCGCGGGGAACAAATCCATTCCATCATGATGCCGCTGCTCAGCGAAGACCAGAAAAACCAACTCCTCGAACAACGCGATCTTGATTTTTCACTCGCCCCGAGCAAAAACATCCGCTGTCGTGTCAACGTGCATTTTCAAAGAGATTCGTTGGCCGCCGCATTTCGGTTTATTTCTCCCCGTATTCCGGAACTCGAATCCCTCAACCTGCCGGAAATACTGCACGAATTCGCCCATTTACCCCAGGGTCTTTTTCTCGTGACCGGACCCGCCGGTTCGGGAAAAAGCACCACACTGGCCGCCCTGGTGCAATCCATCAACCAGAACGCCTGCAAACACATCATCACTCTCGAAGACCCCATCGAGTACATTTTTACCAACGATAAATCCATTATCGAACAACGCGAGATCGGCAGGGACGCTCCCAGTTTTGCCTCGGCCCTTCGCCACATCCTGCGCCAAAAACCCGATGTGATTTATGTGGGCGAAATGCGGGATCAGGAAACCATGGCCACCGCGCTCGTCGCTGCCGAAACCGGCCATCTCGTACTCTCAACCCTGCATACGATTTCCGCAACGGCCGTCATCGACCGCATCGTGGATAGCTTTGACGGCCCTCAGCAACAACAAATTCGAATCCAATTGGCGCACACCCTGCAAGGAGTCGTTTCGCAATTGCTGTTTCAGGACGTTTCGGGAACCGGTTTGCTCCCCGCCTGCGAAATCCTCGTCGTCACACCAGCGGTTCGGCGGGCCATCCGGGACGCCGACACGCACCTGATCCCCGGAATGATCGAAACCGGCGCACGCTATGGTATGCAAACGATGGAACAGTCCGTTACCGATTGGGTAAACCAGGCAAAAATCTCTAAAGACGAAGGCCGCATCCGACTCGCGGATTATAAGATCGTCGATCGACTGAACGGTCCGGGAACCTCGTCAGATGAAGCCCCGACGAGATCGG
>CAIVHJ010000436.1 GCA_903905665.1 uncultured Phycisphaerales bacterium | reverse complement strand
TCGCCATCCATGGCTGTCCATTGTTCACCTCCATGTTCCCAAAACACACATCAAGGTGTAACAATATCAGCCATGGATAGTTATGCATCACCCTCACCTCCTTGACGAGAAATCTTGTGAACCCCAAAGCAAACCGTAACCTTGTGGCTCGGTAGTCGTTGTACACTCCCAGACAAGGTCTTTCGTTCATCATTCATCGTTCATGGTTCATCATTTCTTGGCGGACACAATCGCAATCCAAATTGACTCCCGATCCGCAATATTCCGGCGTGCTTGTCGAATACCCCTGATTGGGATAACGTAAGTAATCAGTGTCTTCCAACCGGCTTTTTTCACAGGAGGAGAATTCCATGCGATTGCGAACATTCTTAAGCGGTGTGTTACTTCTTGGTGTGCTTCTGGTTACGCCGATATTCTCGTGGGCCCAGGAGCAGGATTTGGCAGCGGTATTGCCCGAAAACACGATGATGTATGTCGGATGGTCAGGTGCTGATGTCTGCATGGAATTATCCCAATCCACGCCATGGGGCCAGATCATCAATGATCCGCAGACCCAGCGGCTACGCGATGTGCTGCACGGACAATGGTCCGAGTTCGTGCGCGCCAAAATGGTTGAAAACGGCAACGGCGATTTGTATGAACCGTTCCAGACGATTCTGGGGTCGGTGTGGAGATATCCGACAGCATTGGCGGTGCTCGACGTCAACATGGGCGAACAGGGCCTCGATGTTCAGGTCGCCCTGATCGTTCGCGCCAAAGACCAGAGCGCCGCACTTCTGAACCAGATCGAAAATCTGATCCAGACGCGATTGAATGTCGCACCGGTCGAAGTCGAACTGGAAACCGGTCAGAAATGCAAACAACTGATGATTATTCCGATGTTTCCTCCGATCGTTTGGGGTGGAATCGGTGACTTTGTGGTGGTGGCGACCGGTCAGCACACGTTTGCGAAAATGGCTTCGGCGATTTCCGGCGGACCGCACCTGACCGACAATCCGGATTTCGCCTCCGCTCGTCGCACGATGGAGATTGATCCCCGTCAACTGGGAATGTTCCTCTACGTTGATTTTGCGAAAGCAATCGAACGAACCACAAAAATCATGACGGCCTTTGGTGCAATGCCGCCATCCAACCAGCCCGACCGTCCCGACATCGTTCACGAAGTGCTCGATGCAGCCGGACTCGGCAACCTCAAAACCGTCGCCGTGGCCACTCAGGCGAGGAACGGAGGCTATCAAACCCGGGTGATGCTCCAGACCGACGGCGCCCCGTTGGGCCTTTTGAAAATCATCGGCTCGGCGCCGGTGACTGACGATGATCTCATTTTTGTTCCCAAAGATGCTTCCTGGATGACGGCAATGAATTTTGATTATCGTGCGCTGTACGACACCTGTCTTTCTGTGGCTCGTCCCCTGGTTCGTGCCCACCGGTTCTCGGACAATCCGGAAACCGCCGCACCGGAGGATGTCGATCGACAGATTCAGTCTTTTATCGACCAGATGAACGAAACGCTTGGATTTCGTCTCAAAGAGGATTTGGTCGATGCACTGGGTGACACGGTGGTGATGTTTGATGCTCCAAGTCAGGGTGGATTTCTGATCACGGGCTGGACCAAAATCGTCGAGGTGAAAGATGCTGCCAGAGTGCAGGCAGCCCTGAAGTCAATGGTCGGCTTCCTCTCGACCCAGATGGACAAACCCGAACACCTGACTTTGAAATCTTATGCCTATCAGGGCCATGAAATCTATTACGTCAACGTCATCGGCATTCCGATCCCGATCGCACCGGCGTGGACGGTTCACGAAAATCATCTCATCACGGCATTCTATCCCCAGATGGTCACCTCCGTGCTCGATCGCCTAATGAAAAAAGACCCGATGTCTTCGATTTTGGCCAACGAAGATTTTGTGCGCGGTCGCCGCCAACTGCCGGACGGAGCGTGCGGATTGTGCTATACCGACACGCGCAACAGCATCTCCGGCCTCTACTCAATTCTCCTGCCCATCAGTCAGATGATGCTCGCCATGGGTCAGAAAGAGGGACTGGGAATCGACGTTTCGATGCTGCCCAGTCAGAACGTGGTCACACGATCGCTGTTTGGAGACGTAGCTGGTGTGTACTTGCGACCGGACGGAATTTTGGTCAACCGGGACGGACCGCTCCCGTGGGCGGTTCCCAATTTGGGCAGCGGGGGAATGGCGGCTTCTGCGATAACAGTTTCTGTTTTACTGCCTTCGCTCGCCCGCGCCCGCGAATTGGCCAAACGATCTGCCGATGCCGCCAATCTGAAAATGATCGGATTCTCCTGCCAAGCCTATGCGAATGACCACGAGAATCAGCTTCCTCCAGACCTTCAGATAGTCGTGCAAAACGGCGTTCTGTCCGAAAAAAACCTGCACTCACGGCGCGACGCGACGGGGGAAGTTTCGTATGTTTATGTCGCCAACCAGACGATCAACGACGATCCCGAGAATGTTTTGGCCTATGATCGACCGGACCTCAGTCGCGAAGGCGCCAATGTGCTGTTTCTGGACGGCCACGTGGAATGGATGAAACCCGCAAATTTTCAAAAAGCGCTCGACGATACGATCCAGCGACTGGGCGAACGCTACAAAGGTCCCCAACCGATCACGACCGATGGAATGAACGATAGAATACTCTTTCGTCATTGATCATTAAATAAGGTTTCATGATTGTGTGGACAGCATGTAGGGGCACGGCATGCCGTGCCCGCGACCCGGGTTTTCGTTTCTCATACCCCCCTCATGAAGTCGCGTTATAATGTGACGGGAAAGGGTGGTGAACCATGGACGTGCTCGAAGTCATTCGCAATCGTCGGAGCATCCGGGACTACTCGAACAAGCCCGTCGAAAAAGACAAACTCATGCGAATTCTGGAGGCGGGTCGTTTGGCGCCGTCGGCCAAAAACATGCAGGAATGGCGATTCGTCATCGTCACCGATCCCGCCACGCGAAAGAAACTGGTCACCGCAGCCAACAATCAGGAGTTTGTCGGCCAAGCCCCCGTCGTCATCGCCGCCTGCGCCGAACACGACAATCACATCATGCGCTGCGGACAACTCACCTATCCCATCGATGTCGCCATCGCCCTCGACCACATGACGCTGCAGGCAACCGCCGAAGGACTGGGCACCTGCTGGATCGGTTCGTTCTACGAAGATCAGGTCAAACAAATCCTCGGTATCCCCGCGCAGATCACCGTCGTCGAACTCCTCACGCTCGGTTATGCCGGCGGCCCGCCCAGACCGCTGACGCGATTGGCGATGGAAAAAATTATCCACTGGGAAACTTGGTGAGACAACGCGGCAAGGCAGGATCAATCTGAAAAGCCATCAACCGGCGACTTGGGCACTGCTGATCTCCCCGGAGTCGCTCAAATCACCCTGTTTCTGCTGAATCCGGTTCTGGTGGACTTTAACCATGGTCAGTTCAATCTGATCGACGACCGCTTTCATATTGGGCAGGCGGTTTTCGCGTTCGGGTTGGCAGCAACTCACAATCAATTTACGCAGCATCGGCGGCAATTTGGATTCTTCCATCGGATCCCGGTCGTGCTCCAACCGTTTACCAACGAGCGACAACGTGTGCTGGTTGATTTCCTGATTCAGCATGGTAGGCAGCGGTTCGCCGGTGAACGCACGGTGCATGACCGCCCCGATCCCGAACACGTCGGTTCGCTGGTCCAAAATCTCCCGTCGCACCTGTTCGGGCGCAATATAATCCACGGTTCCCTGCACTCGTTCCTTGGCTTGCCCCATCTCGAAACTCTGACCGTAATCAATCAGTTTCACCCGTCCCTGCGTGTTGACGATGATGTTTTCCGGTTTGAGATCGGCGTGCACGTAGCGGTTCCAGTGCATGTGATCCAGCGCCATGGCGACGTGTCGAAAAATCTTAAGCGTGCGGACGTAGTCGCGACACGGCATCAGTTCGGTGAGGGGTTTTCCGTCGGCGTATTCCATCACAAGGGCCGCCGACGACACCTTGAACCACTTGCGCAGGTAAAGAACTTTGTACGTCTTGCGGAGCACCGGATGGTCAAACCGCTGGGCGATGGCATGTTCCTGCTCAATGTGATTGATGTATTTCATCATGTCGGACGAATCAATATCGACCTGTTTGATGGCGCAGATTTCACCGGTGGATTTATCCCTTGCGAGATAAATCGTGCTGTACGCTCCGTGACCGAGAACACTGAGCTTCGTATATCCATCAATGTTCTGCTTCAAGACACGACTCCCTGAGGGCTGATACGCTTTGCTTTCGGATCCGCTGAAGTTCCACGAATCCGAACGCTCGCATGCCGGGAACGATCATCGACTGTGGTCACCCATTGAAGATAGCGCATTTTAGCGCCGCCGCAGGTCATCCACTGTCATTCGAAAGTCTCGACGTTCTCCAGATTCCTAATGGATGCATTCGCACCAAACGGAGGTTTTGCAGATGGGGGGGTGGGGATGGAATGATAACGTAACTGGTTTATGAATAATTACTTATCAACGAAACATAATCTGCAATAACGCTTATATGACCCCACACTTCTCCACAAAACTCCGAAACCACCATTTATTATACCCTATATACGTGACCAAAGGAAAAAAGATTTCCCAAAAATGGGATAAAATCTACTGCTTGACCGAGCGGCAAAGCAGATTACCCATTTTAACATAACCGGATTTTATCATAAGAGCATTCACCGTCAAGGTCTGCATTCATCGGCATACCCAAAAGGGAGGCTGTATGATATTCTGGTGTTGTTCTGGGGTATAGTGTAATGGTAGCACAACTGACTCTGGATCAGTTCGTCTAGGTTCGAATCCTAGTACCCCAGTTTTCCAGGCGCGTTCAATGATCCCCGTGCTTCGTTAATCCTTTCGTTTCGAATGTTCCGTTCTTTCCGAGGGTTGATTCGACTCCGCCATCGCCGAGCCAGTGTTTCGCCTGTGGGTCATCCTTCAGATACGCATCCCAAAATGCCGTGGTGGTCATTCGAATAAGGTCGTGAAAGACGTCGTCTTTTTCCTGAGGTCCGCGCACTCGGCGGCCGGAAAAGACCATGTGGTCGCCGCCCTCAAAAATCATCAGGTATTCTTCGCCATGCGAGATGCAGTCAAACGGAACGCGTCGGTCCTGGGCGCTGGTATCTCCGATAGGACTCGTGTCTGCCGTACCCGTCATGTGCAAGCACGGAATCCGGAATTGTTCATAAGAGGGACAATCCCGATCCTTTCCACGCGAAGGGGCGCTCATGGCGATGCAGGCGCGAATTCGCGGATCGCTCAGATCGAGCACGCCCCCTTTCGGACCAATCAGTTTTCGACCGCCGCTCGCCAGCGCCGTATAGGCTCCGAACGAATGACCCGCCACCCCGATTCGTTGAAGGTCCAAACGCCCTTTGAGCGGAGAAGCGGCATCTTCGTTGAGTTTCTGCAATTGGTCTATGGCGAACGAGACGTCTTTGGGACGGTTCAGAATGTTGTCGATGTCCGTCGCCGCTTTTTTCATCGCCTCCATCGGACGCGCGCCTGCTTGTGTCAGGATGTCCCGGTTGCTTCCAACATGTTCGACGTGAACTGAAACGTACCCGTAACCGGCCCACTGTTGCCCCAGATATTCATACCCGTCCCGTGACCCGCCCAGTCCGTGTGAAAAAATAATCACCGGCGAGGATTGTTCGCACGTTTTCGGATAATAGATTTTGACCGGAACCGGTCGATTGCGGGCGGCATCGGTCCAGTCGTATTTGACGGTCTCCACCGAATATGGACCGGCGTCTTTTTTATAGTATGAGGCTGAATTCTGAGGCGGGTTTCCCAACGTGAGGGACAGGAACCCGAACAATGTTCCGACAAGAGCCGCGAAGCACAGCATGTATTTTGACGATTTCATGGTCTCACCTCTAATGAGCATCTCTGCGGAATGGATCACTCCCGCACTCGAATCCTTGGCTCCCGCCGAGGAAACCCCGCTGTGAATTTCGTAGTCCGACGGGCGATATTTCGATGGTTCAAGGCGATTCCATACTTTATCACCGTGCCCTCGTGAGATACAATGCCGTTTTTCGTGGAGCATCACGTGTCCGCACGCACGGTCGTCATCATTCCGGCTCGATACGCTTCGACGCGATTCCCGGCGAAACCCCTCGCCCGTCAGACGGGAAAGTACCTGATCCAGCACGTGTATGAACAGGTGGAATGCGCCCCGCTGATCAATGATTTGTGGGTGGCGACCGACGACGAACGGATTGCCGAGGCGGTTCGGGGTTTCGGCGGAAAGGTCAAGATGACCCGCACGGATCATGCGTCGGGAACCGACCGGCTCGCCGAAGCCGCATCCGACATCGATTGCGACATCGTTATCAACGTGCAGGGCGACGAACCGGAAATCGAACCGTTCAGCATTTCGCAATTGGCGGAACTGATCGAAGGACATCCCGACTGCTCGATGGCGACGCTCGCCTGTCCGTTTCGATACCTCCCCCACGCCGATCCCAAAGATCCCCACGCCGTCAAAGCCTATGTCAACTCCAAAGGAATCGCGCTCAACTTCTCACGTAAATGGACTCCGACCGACGACCATCCATGGACCTGCGAACCGGGTGACCCGATCCAACAAGACCCCCATCCGCTATTGCATCTGGGAATTTATGCCTATCGCAAGGATTTTCTCCTGACGTTCCCCACGTTGCCCCCGACTCCTAGGGAGCAGGAAGAGCGACTCGAACAACTACGGGCGCTGGATAATGGCCACAGGATTCTCGTGGGCCTCGTCCGCAAAGCCGGCGTCGGCATCGACACCCCTGACGATTACGCCGCCTTCGTCTCCCGTTGGAACGCAAAACACAAAACCCCCACCAACTGATCGTGGACGCTTGCCAGTATTCCCCGCTTCCTTGATCCCTAACACCTAAAACCTAACGCGGTCGTCCTGAAGGAACACGCGTATCTACCCATCAGAACACCCTGCGCAAGCAAGGAATTGCCTCCATTCCCTCCGCTCCAGCGGTCAAATGCCTTTCGATTCAGGACCCCTTCTCTGACCTGCCTCAAGTGCGGTAATGGCGGCAGAGTAGCCAGTACCCGTCAGCGTCATCATGACATCGAGTGTTCCAAATGCGATCATACAGGGAAACAAATCAGGCAAGTGGTTATTTAGAAAATAACTGCTATCATTTGATTGATCCTCAGTGGACAGCGTTCGCGTGTTAACTAAAGTTGGGGCAGCGGAACTGCCAATATCCATAGTAGCAACAGATGCCGAGATCGCTCAGACTATAATCATCTGAATGATTGCGGCCGAAACGGTGTGGACCAAATAGTCAACTACTTGCACCATAAGGGGCTAATCACTAAAAACGAGGTATTCAACGACATGAGCAAGTGATCATTAGAAGTTGATAGATAATCACTTGTCGAGCGAGCCGGACCGTGTTAGGATTATGTTAGGACGGAGGATGGGCGATGGGACCAACTGATTATGTACTATTGGAACTACTCAATCGGCTTGGTGGTGTACAAGGACGCAAGAAACTTCAAAAGCTCGTTTACATTGCCAAGCTAGATGGTGTACCACTCGAAGATGATTTCTTTTTTCACCACTACGGGCCTTATTCATGTGGACTCGCTGCGCGGGTAGATCAACTTGTTGAGACAGGACTGCTCACGGAAAATACTCGTCATTTATCAATTGCCGACGGAGTCGAATACGGGTATCAACTCACGGAGAAAGCACGATCATTCCTTAATGACGTCCAAAAAGAAGTTCCCCCGACGTTACAGCGGTCGCTCGATAGCGGTTTTCCGCCAACGATAGCGCTGAAAGACCGCGATGTCTTTCAACTCGAACTAGCAGCTACGCTTCTCTATTGGCTTGAAAAAGGGCATCCATGGGAAGAGGCTGAAGGGATTACACAACAACGAAAGAACGCAGATCTCAACAGCACGGCGTTCAAAGAAGCCAAGCTAATCGCAAAGGATATCTGGGAGACACGGAAGTCCTCGGAGTGCTAAGCCGTGGCGATCAAGGTCATACGCGATCCCGTTCACAACCACATCTTCTTCGATCTCAATCGACAGCCAGATAAGCTGATCTTGGCACTTCTTGACACTCCCGAAGTGCAGCGACTACGACGAATCAGGCAACTTGGTGTTAGTCATCTTGTCTATCCAGGAGCTGAACATACCCGCTTTTCACACTCACTCGGTGTTTGGCACCTTGCACGTCAGGCGATCGAGTTTCTCCGACGGAACCGCGACGGAGAATTCAAACTATCTGATGAAAATGAGCTGGCGGTGAATGCAGCTGCTCTGCTGCATGATATCGGACACGGACCTTTCTCCCATGTTTTGGAGGTTGATTTTGGGGGCGACCATGAGGCGCGGACCCGAGATTTAATCGGTGACACTTCGACCGGGGTACATCAAGTACTCAAGGCATTCTACACCGATCTTCCAGAGCTCGTGCAGCGCTTGCTTGAAGGACGAGACCCAGAACTTTCGTGGCTGCGAGCAATGATAACAAGTCAACTCGACGCTGATCGGATGGATTATCTTTTGCGAGACAGTCATTTTTGTGGTGTTGGTTACGGACGATACGACCATCAATATGTGCTACACACGATGAGAGTTCTCCCTGTTCCATCTAGCGGTTTCTTGCAGCCAGTGTGGTTGGAAAAGGCGTGCCGCGTAATCGAGGAATACTTATTCGCTCGCCATTACATGCTCTGGAATGTTTATTATCACCGTACGACAAAGGGCTATGAGCAGTTACTAATTACAATATGCAAACGAGCAGCTTACTTGTTAAAAAACAGGATGAACCTGAACGTCGATCCAACTCTGGGCAAATTTGTGAAGGAGGAACTTCTGACAAGTGACGAGCACCAGAGAGTTGATGATCACCTAATTATGACGCACGTGGTAGAATGGCAGCATAATTCTGATACCATACTTTCCGATCTATGTAGGCGATTCGCTTTACGGCGTGGCTTCAAACCAATTGAATACAAGGAAGAAAATGTGTCATCGGTGTTCGGCGTTAATAGTGCGATTGAAGGCATCCGAAACGAATTGAAAAACGCCGGTCTCGATCCTGACTACTACCTCTGCGAAGCAGTTCTCAAATCGAAAACTTACGACTCTTATCACCCCGAGAAGGAATCTTCAGAACAAACAGCCATCAATGCAATCCTGATTCAACAATCAGATGACAAGGTGCGAGAAATCAGTTCTCTGCCGGGTATGGAGCGACTTAAGGCTGTAACTGATAAGCGAGAACGAAGGAGATACATTTACGTACCTGACGAGTATCGTGAAATCGCGAGAAAGAAGCTCCAAACGGCGTGATGTATTACCAAGTTTGGAGTCGGAAGAAGATCGAGTCTTGTGTTCGGAGGTGATAGGCGTTCAGATTCTTTTCTTGACCCGAGCAACCGGCAAAAACACCCGACGATCCGCTCTGATCTTGGTTCGCAAAACCCCCCTTGGTCTGTCGTTTTCAATGTTTCTCGAATCCCCGATTCCTCACTCGACGTGCCACTGCTCTTGAGCAGTGGTGCTGCTTTCCATTTCAGGATCTTTTCCCCAATTCTCCGTTCCGCATTCATCATTCCGAATTCCGCATTTCCACGCCGTCCTCAGTCCCAAGTCCTGCCCAAGACGCGCTCCCTGACGCCCACCAATGGATTGGCGGTCGCGTCTCTGTTCGAAGGGATCTGAGGGTGTTCGCCGACATTCCTAATCATCGAACACCCCAGGGGAACATGCTGTTCCCCTGTAACCCCTCTGCCGGACTTGCGCCTGATTGAAGTTCGTTGCACCCCTCATCGCAAGTCCACGGATCCTACCGGTCGAGGAGGAGGACCCGAACAAGGAGAAACCCTGCTGATCGCCCTGTGGACCGGACGCAAGCCGTCTTTGCGAACGTATGAGATGATTTGTTTCTACTTCCAGCGGATTGACCAGCGAGGAGGAGTTGCTGGCTCACATCGAAAAATTACCCCCTCAAGCCTGACCCGTGGTGTTCACACCGCGACCACGGGCGGTTGACGCTGCGCCAAAATAAGCCTCACCCCACAACAATTGTAAGCCTCATGTCACCACACTTGGGCCAACCCCCCCCCAACCAGATCCCGAGCATCCCTCGTGCCGAACAGGATTGATTCCGTCCCCTAAGCGGGCAAATTTAATTAGTCGCAGGCGGGCATTTGCGGAAATCTTTTTGCCAGGAATTCGATCAGGTGGATGGGGTGGGTGCCGGTGTGGTGTTGGATGTGATGGCGGCAGCTGAAGCCGGAGACGATGATTTCGGCATCGCCGCGATTTCGGACGGCGGGGAACAAACGCTGCTCACCGATCGCCCTGGCGACGTCGTAATGCTCCAGTTCATGACCGAATGCACCCGCCATTCCGCAACACCCACTGTCGATTTCATTCGCACAACCCCCACTGCATCGATTGAGCACGTTGAGCGCGTCGGCAGTTCCCAATAGCGCCTTCTGATGGCAATGACCGTGATACAACACTGGGTGACGATCGGAGGAAAATTGCAGGGCATCGGGACGTTCGGTAAGCGTTTTGGCGATGAGTGATTCGATGGTCAGGGCACAGGCGGCGATTTGCTGGGCTGCCGGTGAACGAGCGAGTTGTGGCAGTTCGTCGATCAAAACCGAGACACAACTAGGTTCCGTCCCCACGATCGGGATACCCTGCTGGGCGTATGGAGCGAGAATCTCGACGTTGTCTTCCGCCAGCGCCTGTGCTTCTTTCAACAGCCCCTTGCTGATCAAGGGGCGTCCACAGCACACCGTCGGAGGAACGATCACATCGAATCCCATAGCCTCAAGCACACGAACTGTCGCCTGTCCGACGGATGGCGTGTAGTAATTCGTCCAGGTGTCCACAAAATAAACGACACGAGGGTCGTGTCCCGTTCGAGAGTACGCGCGGGCAGAAGCCCGCGGCTCGTTGTGATGTTGCGCGAACCATTGTCGGAAGGTGATGGCGGCGAATCGAGGCGGAGGAACGCGTCGATCGAGTCCGTACCAGTGTTCCATGAAGGCGCGAACCACCGGATTTTGCATGAACCAGTTGGACAAAGGTGCGAAGCGTGAGCCCCAGGCGGCCATCGTGATCGATCGTGCGATCAATCGGCTACGACGCGGGACGCCTTCGCGGCGGTTTTTGGCGTGGAGCCACTCGGCTTTGAGTTTGGCGATGTCGGTTTGCGTGGGGCATTCGGTTTTGCAGGCTTTGCAACTCAGACACAAGTCGAACACATCGTCCAGCGCCGAATCGGACAACCCGTCCAGAATATCCCGATTCGCCAGTGCCAACCGCAATGCATTCGCCCGCGCGCGGGTCGTGTGTTGTTCGTTTCCCGTGGCCATGTACGACGGACACAGCGTACCGGTCAGTCGCTGGCGGCATTGGCCGATCCCGCTGCACATCTCCGTCAAACCCGCCATGCCCCCGTGCGTGCTGAAATCGAACACCGTCAGCGGTTGCTGGGTCGCGTAGTCGGTTCCATAGCGGAGATGGGAGTCCATCGGCAGGGGGTCCACGATTTTTCCGGGATTCAGAATTCCGTTCGGATCGAATGTCGTCTTGACTTTTCGGAAGGCCTCGACAAGTCGCGGCCCGAATAGTTTTATCAGCCATTCGGACCGGACGATTCCGTCGCCGTGTTCGCCGCTCATGGACCCGCCGAATTCGAGCACCAGCGAACTGATCCGATCGCCGATTCGCCGCAATTTTTCCGCACCCGATCGTTCCTTGAGATTCAGCGCAGGACGGATGTGCAGGAGTCCCACGCTGGCATGGCCGTAGTAACCTGCCTTCTCAACGCCCTCTTCAGCCAGAATTTCGTTGAGTCGTTTGATGTAGTCGTGGAGTTTGGACGGGTCCACAGCGGCGTCGTCGATGAAGTCATAGGGTTGCGTATCGCCTGGCCGCGACATCAGCAGTCCAGTTCCCCCTTTGCGAACTTCCCATACGTCCGTTTGACGTTGCGGTTCCAGAATGATCGGCCAGGCATAACCGATTTTTTGACGGCGCAGGTCTTCTGTGAGATCGCGTAACCGCTGATCGAGACGCTTCGCATCGTCTTCGTAAATTTCCACCGCCAGAATCGCCGCCGGCTCGCCTTCCAGAAAACCCCGTCGCCGCGCCATGACCGGATTGAACAGGGTCTGGTCGAGAATGTATTTGTCCACCAGTTCCACGGCTGCCGGACGATGCTCCAGGATCACGGGAACCGACGCCAGCGACGCCAGGAGATCATCGTAGTGCACGACGACCAGTCCCTTGCAATTGGGCAGCGGAAGAAGATTCAACGTGGCGGCCACCACGATTCCGAGTGTGCCTTCGCTGCCCACCAGGATCGTTTCGGTGTTGAGGTGGTCGTTCTCAATGCGCAACCGATCGAGCGCATAACCCCCGTTGCGGCGAAAAACCTTCGGGAAGCGCGACTCAATTTCAGATGATTCGTCAGTCACTATCTGCCGGAGCACTTCATCGCATCGCCGGGCCAGAGGGTTTTCTGAAGCCGCGCCATTTCGGCCCCATCGCACGAGAGAACCGTTCGACAGTACCACGTCGAGATCGATGACGTGATCGCTGGTTCGTCCGACGATGATCGAGTGCGCACCGGCGGAATTGTTGCCGATCAGGCCGCCAATTGTGGCGCGGTTACCGGTGGCGACATCGGGGGAAAAGTGCAGACCATAAGGTTTGAGTTTGACGTTGAGTTCGTCGAGAACAACGCCGGGTTCGACGCGGACCGTGCGCGCGATTGGGTCGATGCTCAAAATCCGATTCAGAAATCGCGAGCAATCCAAAATCACACCGCGATTGACGGCGCCGCCGGTCAGGCCGGTTCCGGCGCCGCGAGGAGTGATCGGCACTCGATATTGGGCACAAATCCGAACCGCAGCGGAAACATCTTCTATCGTTTTGGGCAGGACGACGATATCGGGAATGATCTCGTAAATGCTTGCGTCGGTGGCGTAGATCGCTCGGGTCAGGCGATCGGATCGAACCTCACCCGATATTGCGGCTTGAAGCTCTTCCCCAAGGGAGTTCGGTGATGTCATGTTCATAACCACCGACCGTTTTATGGCACGGTCGCTCTGATTTCAATGCCGTACATACTCAGTGTCCGGTTTTTCAAACCACACCCTCCGAGCAGCTTCACCCGGCCTGGGTGGATCATCCAGCAAAAACACACGCCATCGACATTATAACTGTAGTTCCTACAACGAGATACACACGTGTAATGCGTCGTACTTCGTTGTGGATTGTTGGCGATTGAATTGTTCACGCTGTGCACACGGAATGTTCGATCACCCATACAAGGACAACTGAAGTAACTGCAAATCGAGCAAAGGACGTCCTGACATCGAAACCGAATCGCGGGGACAAGGCGGATGGATTGATGGTGTCGCCGTGCAGAACATCAGCCTCAGTGGCGAGGTCCAATCGTTGGAAGATCGTTTCCGCGAAACCGTCGTCGAGAGTTCTTACAAGGTTCAGTGACCAAATTCGTAAGCGTCAGACGGAACGTGCCGTACATCGTGAATCCGGGTTGAGCCGGTCGGGATGCCGTCGTGATCGGCGTCCGACTGGAAATCGCATTGTAACTTTGTCACAATAGAGTAACTTTTTATGGAACGATCAAAAAGTTGCAGGCATGGGATCGAAGGAGTCGCCATGAGGAGCGTTTCCGGAACGACGGTGGTAATTGCGCTGGGATTGTTGGTCACCGGTTGCACGGGACCGGCATCGCGGCGGCCGATTCCCGATCCGATTTTCATCACCGAGCGTCCCGCGCCGGTCGTCAAACCTGCGCCGGTCGTCAAGCCCGTCGAGCCTCCCCAGCCTGTCACTCGG
>CAIVHJ010000435.1 GCA_903905665.1 uncultured Phycisphaerales bacterium | reverse complement strand
TCCCGGAAGATTAAACCGTTTTCGTCTACGTCGCCGTCGTGAGGTGAATCGTCGACGGAAATTCCATTTTCCGCTTTGTTCTGGTGGATTTCCAGTTTGTGCATCGTTCGAGAGAGATCTTCGGCTTTGTCGAGCTCTTCTCGCGCAGCAAATGCGTTGTGCGGAGTGTTCTGTAACGTGAGATCCAGCATCTCGCGTGCTTTTTTCACTTTCGGATCAGAATCAAGGTACTCGTCGGCGGTCATCTCGTGCGGAGCTTTGACGGATTCCGGCTCTGCTTTCCGCTCAAAATCGACGATCAGCGGCTTTTGTTCTGGCTCGCTTTTTTTTACGTCCTTGAACTCCTCTTTCACCACTTCGTCGAGATCTTCGAGCGGTGTGCTCGGCTTCTCTTCCTCGTGCGGCTGGAACCCCGCCCGACGAATGTCCTCGTGCGCGAGACTGATTGATTTCTCCCGATTTTCATCGCTGCGGACAATCTGCTGTCCGTCGGGGAGATCGGCCATCGAATACCATCGCGAGTTCATTTTCTCGCAAGTGACTTTTACGGGATTCTGCTCTTCCTCCGGTTCGAATCCTGCCCGGCGAATGTCTTCTTGCGCGAGTTTTATTGCCTCTTCGCGGGTTTCGTGACTTCGCGGCATGGCTCGCGTGTTTGGGATTGATGGCGTTGCGTACCATCGAGCCCCCATTTTCTCGACGGAAACTGGGATTTTGTTTTTCCCCCCTCGCTCGACTCCTGCCGATTGCCCGCCGTCACGCCGCTTCCAGGTGCCATCATCGGCCCGAGGATGGATTTTTTTTTGATCTTCCTCGTTCCATAAATCCTGTCTCTCCTGATCGGTCAATCGCTGGTATCGAGCTTTCGCGGCTTCGATTCGCTGGCGTGGGGATTCGATTCGCTGGCGTGGGGAGATCGTCATCATTATTTCAGTCCCAATTGCTTCTTGATGGCGGAACGGGTGAATGGAGTTAGGGTTCGGCGAGAGTACCTTGACGGACTTCCGTCAGCTGGTTTCGGCTGCGGTTCGGTTGGCTCTGCAGGAGGTGCCATCGCAGATGCGTCGTCTCCTGCCTGTTGCGGTGCGTTGGGATCGCCACCCATTCCCGGCTGTGCTTCGCCAGGTTGTGCCCCGCCGCCAGCTTTTGTCGATTGGAAAGGAATATCGTCGGAAGTCGGCATTGCTGCCCCAATGAGTTCGTAAAGTGCCTTGGTGTCGAGCTTCAGCCCTCGATCCGCCCACGTCCCCCACGCCTCCGAAATTTTATCCACGTCGGCTTCCTCCGTCTCGACGGTGAATCGTGGAAAAAACCCCGGATCTGCTATCACTCGCCTCGCTACGTTGATTTTGATGATCGACGCGACCAAATCGCTTGTCATTGTCTCTTCGTGACCAATCGAATCAGACTTCAAAATCTGCAGATACGTGTCGGCGTGAAGTTCGGCGACTCCCGAGCCCATGCCCGTGGCCTCCGCCTCCGACGTGAGGATCTGACCCATGATATATCGCTTGATCCGATGCCCGAAATACGTCGTCAGGAGCTGATGCAACGTGTCGATGCCCTGAAAACCGGGATCAATGATCTCGACTCCGTACTGGCCAACGTCGCCAGCCGGGACCGGAACGAGCACGACGTGTTCCTGCTCGCTGTTGTAATTTTCG
>CAIVHJ010000434.1 GCA_903905665.1 uncultured Phycisphaerales bacterium | reverse complement strand
TCGGCACTATCGAGCTTCTGGCGCGGAGCCTGCGCACCGGAGGGATCATCCTCATCGGCGAGCCCTACTGGCGGCAGTTACCGCCGACGGAAGATGTTGCCAAGGGGTGTCTTGCCAACTCAATCTCCGATTTTCTCATGCTTCCAGAACTTCTCGCGTCTTTCGGCCACCTTGGCTACGACGTCGTTGAAATGGTTCTGGCTGACCAAGACGGCTGGGACAGATACGAGGCGGCCAAATGGCTCACCATGCGCCGATGGCTTGAAGCCAATCCCGACGACGAGTTCGCGAAAGATGTTCGAGCCAAACTGACCTCGGAACCCGAGCGCTACGCCGCTTACACTCGTGAATACCTGGGCTGGGGTGTGTTCGCGCTGATGTCGCGGTGATGCGTTGCCCCCGCGCTCCGGGATGAGGCCCCCTGCCGGCGTATGATGCGGCCGCTACCGCTGATAGGATTGCAGGTGACCAAAGTTACTTTGTTCCCGGTTTAGCGCTGTATTTGATCACTTCTTCCTGAATGGCCTAGATGTACGGGCGGCGGGCGCGACGAGGGACGCCCAAGTCGAGGCTGCATATCCTCGTGATGCGGCACTGACGTGGGACAAGAAGCCTAACAACTAACGGCTATTCTTCCTCGGTGAGGTCCACGTTCTCGAACCAGATGACGGCGTCGTTGTCGGTTCCTGCGCGATCAAACGTTGCCGCAATATCCATCCGACCGTCTCCGTTGATGTCCACTGCATGAACACTGTTGATCGGCGGATAGGCGGACTCTGATGCCGTTCCTGCTCCGTCGGAAATGAGCGTGTCGTTGATAACGAATTGCTCCGACCACGGTTGATAGGGGGATTCACCCAACGGCGTGAACCATCGAATCCTGCCGTCCGCCGCCGCCACAATGTCCATCTGCCCGTCTCCGTCCACGTCCGCAATTTCCATGGCTGACGGCGTTAATTCCGAGTACTGTACGATGTTGTACACGTCCCACGGGAAATACTGCGCACCGGCGTCTTTCGGGTGACGGAACCAGCGGAGCAGGCGGTCCGCTTTCCCCAAAGCCAGAACATCTTCAAGTCCGTCCCCATCCAAGTCTCCGATCTCAATGATGTCCAGACCCGCTTCGCTTTCACCGATGCTATGGATGCTGGTCACACCGCCTTGAACGTCGCCCCAGAAAGGATCAAACAAATTCCCGCCCGCGGGAAGCAAGGGATTCGCCTGCCATGTGATGTCGTAGGTCTTGCTTTCCGGCCGAAGCGCGATGACGTCCAGATCACCGTCCACATCCACATCGGAAAAACGAACCGACTGCGCGTCCACGAACTCCAGCTGCAAAAGCACCTCTTGCCACTGATTCGACGTAACCGCCTCGCAGGTATCATCGGTGCCGTCTCCGTTCGAGTCCGACGGAACGGTACCTACCAGCGTCTGATCGGCGCGGGTTTGCCCGTTTCCGGGGTTGATGAACAGCCGAATCTGTTTGGTCGGTGCGTCCTTGTCGTCGCATCCGTTCATGGCGGCAACGATGTCGGGATACCCGTAAAAATTAACATCTGCCACATCAACCGAAGAGACGCATCGATCATTGCCGTCAAATCCCTCCGCCACAGAGGTGATTGCCTGCGTGGGCGGGCAGGAATCTCCAGTTTGCAGGCACTCTTCAGTGGGTGTTCCCAGAAAAACAATGGAGCAAGTGAACGTGCGGGTGAGGTTCAATTCGACCCATTCGGTTTGTTGGGTGGGATCGGGCGGTGAAAACAGAATGATGATGGCTCCTTGGCGACTGGCGCAATCCGATTGTGGAACAAAACCGTCGTCCCGAACTGCCAGCACGATGTCCAGATTCCCGTCCTGATCCATGTCCGCAATTTTCAGTTCGTTGATCTGGTAAATCGGGCCGGATCCGGCGATGGACATGCTGCGAAATGAGATTGTTCCGTCGGGGGCAACCTGCTGGAGATGAATCTGCACCGGTTGGGATTCGTAGGCCGCCGTGATCAGGTCGGGCAGTCCGTCGCGGTTGAGATCGGCGCTACGAACCTGATTGAATCCCGCTGTGTCTTCACCGGGCGGATCAACCTGCAATGCCGGCCATTCAATCTGATCCCCGGGAGCGGTTCCGTCCCCACCGGGTGTACTGCCTCCATGAATGTCGATCGTTGGGCATCCATATAATCCGATCGTCAAAGCGACGCCAATACCGGCTGTCAAAATGAAGCCAGCACCGATCCGTACCGCGCCTGTGAGTTGCCTCATGAATTGACTCCCGCGCTGAGAATGTCCCATCCCGATAATCGCCGACTATCGGTGGAAACAAATTGAGGAATAACGCCTTACGTCTTATTGATATCGGTGCACCCATGCGGCACACTGAAATCAGACTGTGACTTCCTCCGGAGGCAACTAGTAGAATTTTGCGATTGAAGTCCCTGGTAGTTCCAACACAACTTATTGTCATTCAATAAGTTATGAATGGTCGCCCTAGATGGACATTCGTCCGAAGGAACTTAATATACTGGTGCGCAAGATGATAGATCGATTTGCACCCGGATCCGCAATTCGCGGAGCATGTTTTGACCGTTCTTGAGCAAACCCGCTATACTTAACCGTTTGTGGGATGTAACGTAAGGTTTTGTGGTGTTGGGTGGTAATCGTTGAAAGAGATTGAACGAACAGACTTGACGGTACAAGCCGAGCGGGCGGTGTTGGTCGGGGTTATTCTGCCCGGTTCCAAATCGGACTCGCATAATCCTCTGGGGGAACTGGACCAGCTGGCAAGGACCGCCGGGGCTGAGATTGTGGATTATGTTCTTCAGAATCGGGATCGTGTCGATTCGACGTACTACATCGGTTCCGGAAAAGTTTCTGAAATTCGCGATCGCGTTTTGGCCAACAACGCCACGATGGTGATTTTCGACAACGATCTTTCACCTCCCCAGATCCGCGAACTCGAAGAAGCCACCCAGTGCAAGGTCATTGATCGTAGCGAGTTGATCCTCGATATTTTTGCCTCGCGTGCCCGGACGCATCAGGCGCGGTTGCAGGTGGAGTTGGCGCAGCTCGAGTACACCGCGCCGCGATTGCGGGGCATGTGGAAGCACCTCGAACGAATCGCCGGTGCGGGCGGAGCGACCGGAGCCGGTGTGGTCGGAGGCATCGGAACGCGGGGACCGGGTGAAAGCCAGATCGAAATCGACCGGCGGCTCGCCTCCCACCGGATTTCTGTTTTGAAACAACGGCTCGATGAAATCGATCACCGAAAAATCCGCGAGGTTCGCTCTCGCGGCAACGAATTCCAGATCGCGCTGGTGGGTTACACCAACGCCGGAAAAAGCACCCTGATGAACGCCCTGACTGGAGCGGATGCGCTTGTGGATGACCGTTTGTTTTCGACATTGGATACCCAGACGCGGCGGTGGCATCTTTCGGGTGGGATGGTGGCGCTGCTGTCGGATACCGTCGGATTTGTTCGTGATCTGCCGCATCATCTGGTGGCGTCGTTTCGCGCGACGCTCGAAGAGGCGATTCACGCCGATTTGCTTTTGATCATCGTCGATGCGTCGTCGCGAACCGCCGAAATGGAACTCCGATCGGTGTTTGAGGTTCTGCACGATCTGGAATGCGACGATCAACCCCGACTGATTCTGCTCAACAAGACCGACGTCGTGACCGATCCGGCGGAAATGCAAATCATCGAAAGACAGTTCCCCGACTCCATGCGAATCGCTGCAAAAACCGGGATGGGCCTGGACGCTTTGCGGGATCATGTGCTGACCGAGGTACGTCGGAGAGCGATTGACGTGACGATCCGAACGCCTCAGGGCAACGGCAAGGTTTTGGCCTATCTCGATCAACACGCCTACGTGCTTCAGCGCCGCTACACAGAAACCGACGTCGAATTGGACGTTCGCATTCGACCGGAGAAACTCAACCAGCTGAAGGATCGTCTCGATGGAATTGAAGTCCTCCAATCCTGAATTGCCGCACAGGGAACATGCCTCGTGAAGCGTCAAACGAAACACATACATTACGCGGCTTTCTGGGCCCCGATTTTTGCATTGGTTCCATGGACGAGTCTTTGCGCCGAGGACGGACGATCGACATCAATCGCAATCACCATGCGCTCGGGAAATTTGATTTCAGGGACGGTGAGCGAGTTTGACGAACGGGGATTGGTGTTGTTGGCGGAGGGAAAACTGCTGCCGATTTCCTGGGACGACGTTGAAACCCCTTCAGCCTATCAGGTCAAAAAAAAACTTCTGACCGTCATCCGCGGCAATGAGGACAGCCTGACGGCGGAGGACCATTTTCGACTGGGATATTTTCTCGCGGTTCGCAACCATCATACGGCGGCCATTGCTGAGTTCAGCAAGGCCCGCAAACGCGACCCCGCCTATGCGACGCGAATCGAACAAGCATGGAAAGAAATCCAGCGCCTCAAGGAACAAAACAAGACCCCTCCCGAAAACCCGTTCGATGGACCTCACGCCAATTCCCCCCGCAACGAGGCCGCCCCGGATTCTCCATCGCAAACCGATGTGAATTACCTCAAACTGACGCCGGAGCAGCATCAGGAGGTGCTGGCACTGTGCAAGGATTTCGGCAATGTCGTTCGGGAAGAAACCGCGCCCGATCTGGTGCTGCTGGAAACGACGCATTTTCTCATCTGGATCAACTGGCCGGAAAACACGCGAAATCAAATCGCCGATTGGGCGGAGCAAATGTACAGCGTGTTATGTCGCGAGTTCGGCTTTCCGCAGGACGAGCCGATCTGGCTGGGCAAGTGCCCGATCTTTTGTTTCAAGAACAAAAAACAGTTTGTGGAGTTCGCCAAGCGGTACGATCAATATGATGCCGAAAAAATCCTCGGCTATACCCGAACCGAATCGAGCGGTTATGTCCATGTTGTGTTGAGACGATTGGGAAACGAACCAGCTGATCTGGACCGCTTCGCCACGACCATGGTGCATGAGGCGTCTCACGCGTTCATTCACGGTTATGTGTCTCCGCTGGAGTTGCCGGCCTGGCTCGGTGAGGGATTGGCGAACTATACCGCCCAGCGCGTTTTGGGAGATCGTTGTCGGACCGGCGCGGAATCCGTCGCCGTGGCTCGACAGTTCGTTCAACTCAATCGCTCGCTGACGGACGTCCTCAAGTACGATCGCGAAGAATTGCCTCCCGAATACTATCCGATCGCGCACAGTCTGGTTGAATTCCTCATCCGCACCGATCGAAACGGTTTTGTGAACCTGGTCCGCGAGTTGAAAAAGAACCAACCATTCGCCACCGCTTGGTCGAAAAGTTTTAAGACTCTGCCCCTCAGTGACTTGCAACGCGAATGGGAATCCGCCGTTCAACGATCCTTGCCTTGAAATCCATTTTCCTGCGGGGTTCTTTGGGTTGAGACAAAAAGAATGAACGATATAACATTCTGATTTTGCGTTTCGACAGGAACGCAGACCGAGGATTTGTCGTGAAGTCTTTGCTAAAGAAATACGTTTCGATTCTGCTTCGCACCGTGATCTGCGTCGGGGCCATGTGTTGGGTACTGTGGAGCGTAAGTTTGAAGGACACGGCGACGCTTCCCGACGGGCGCGAGGCGGTGATTGTGAACTGGATCGAAGTCGAGCATGACTCGCGTCTGGATGATCCTTGTGCGATCAACGAGGTAAGCGTTCTGATCGCCGAAAACGATCAACCGGTTCGGAGCATCCGGCTGGGGGAATTGGCGCGGAGTTCCGACGGACGACCCCAGTTTCATGTCGGTTTGATCAGCGCCTGGAAAAGCTGCGACTTGAAACTCTTTCTTGTGTCGCTGGCCTTGATGGGCCCCGTCGTTCTCCTGCAATCCATTCGCTTTACGATCATGATGCGGGCGCAGGACATCGAATTGAGTTATTGGGAAGGGACGAAGCTGTCGTTTGCCGGCAACTTCTTCAATTATGTGGCATTGGGCAGTACCGGCGGCGATATTTTCAAAGCCTACTACGTCGCCCAGCACACCGACCGAAAAACCGAAGCCGTTACCATGGTTCTGATCGACCGGGCTGTCGGATTGGTCGGTTTGATTCTCATCGCGGCGGGATTCATGCTGGTTTATCACGACAATCCCGAAATCACACGATGGTGGACGATTCCGACGTTTCTGGTCGTCGCGTTGACGGTCGGGACCGTCGCGGTATTCTCGCACCGTGTTCGCCGTTGGCTTCATGTGGACGCGATTCTCGATCGACTTCCTTTTTCGGATCAAATTAAGCGAATCGATGCCGCCACACGCCGCATGAGGCATCACAAAAAATTGATGGTCGTCTCGCTCGTGATGACCCTCGTATTGCAGATGTTGGCGATTGCATCGTTCATAGTGGCGGGGTTCGGACTGGGAATGAAAAGCCGCCTCGATTTGTACGGCGGATACTTCGTTTACATCGCCATCGCACTGCTGATCGCCGCGATTCCCGTCTCTCCTCAGGGACTCGGAACCATGGACGGCGCGCTGCAAATCTTTCTGAGGGGGACTTATGGGAACTATTCACAAGTCCTGTTTTTGGGCTTTGCCATTCGATTGGTGCAACTGATCTGGTCTTTGCCGGGAATTCTGGTTCCGATAACCGGTGCTCATCGTCCGAGTTCTGAAAAAATTGCCCAACTTCAATCGCCCTCCCGCCCATCTGAATTGTAAATTGAGATTTGTTGAGGATCATGACCACGTTTCGATGATCGGTGAGTCTGGAACAGCCGGATGGGCTGCGTTTCGGCGTGTCGATTGGTCAAGTCGCTTCGAGGATTAGCCGACGAATCAATAAGGAGCCGTCGGACTTTGGTCCGATGAGAGCAACACACATGAAGACTTCGGCGCAAAGCCATTCCTCTTTTCAAATCCTGCGGCAAGCGATCCGCCGGCATTTGGCGGTCGAAATCGAACTCGAAACTCCGGAAGGTGATCGTGTCTTGGCGCGGTCGATCCTGCTGGGGGGGGACGATCAGTTCGTTTATCTGGAACGTCCGATTCTCGACGGAATGCCTCTCGAACTGGCTTCGTTTATGTCCGCCGCTGTTTATATCATCAATCAGGGTGAACGGTTCGTGTTTTCCTCGTGGGTCGGTGATGAATGCTCCGTTCCCCTCGGCGATCAGTCGGTGGCCGGTTTTTCGATGCCCCTGCCCGACCAGGTCTTTCGTCATGAACGGCGAAACGACTGCCGAGCATCGCTCGCGCGATGCGGCGAAATCATCGGAACGATGATTCGTGAGGAACCGTGCTCCTCGAATCCCCAGGTCCGGCTGATGAATCTGTCCGCCGGAGGCGCGGCGGTCCTGATGATGGATTCGAAGGATCATCTCCTGAAGTTCGGCGGGATTTATCAGCTCGAATTCGATCTCCCGGGTGTCAAGCGGCTTTTCCGGTTCCGCGCGGAATTGTGCCATGCCCGCCAAATCGCCGGCGCCGGATTTTTGCTGGGTCTGAAATTTCTTCCCGAAGAAAACGCGGCCGAAATGAGAAGCGCCATCCGCCAAATTTCGCAGTTCGTCGCCAAGGAACTCAAGAAGAAGATGAAAGTCTCAACCTGAATCGTATTTTGAGGAAACCGACTCTCATGAAATACGCCATTGAGTTGAATCGGGATCAATCGGAACGTCTGCTGGATCTGGCTGCCCAGAACCACTCCATCGTGCGGATTCACCCCAAGTCGTGGCCTTCGTCCCGACGGATCGAGGCGAAACTGGATCGCCATGATCCCCACGGTCAATTGGAACTGACCGCCGAAGGCGTCACCGATTCGCTCGATTCGTTGTTGAACATGTACTGTCAGATTGATCTGGATTTCGGCGACGGCCAATACTTCTTCGACAGTCATCTGATGCACGTTCATCATCATGGGAAAAAGGTTCATCTGGCCGTTGCATGGCCCGAGACCATTGTGGTTCAGCAGCGGCGGAAGCATCAGCGGACCGCGCTGGCGGGCGCGTCTCAGGTGCTCGTCAGCCGATCGGTGGGGGATGACCTGTTCAGTTTTTCGGGAACGCTCTATAACCTGAGCGAGGAGGGACTGGCATTCAAACTGACGACGTCCGATGCCGAAAAGATCGAAGTCGGCCAGAACTGGTGCGCCTGTTTTGAGGTTCCTGAACAGACGCATTTCTATAAGCTGGGCGCTGTCATCCGACGAAAGATGGCGTCTTCCAGCGAAGGATTCGTCATCGTCGGCGTGGAATTCGATCCGATGGACCAGCCTGAAATTCAAACGCTTCGTACCTTTCTGAACGCACGCCGCGAATCGCGTGCGCTAATCGGGGGTCAACCATGACGCAACTTCTCAACGTGGAGGATGCCAAACGGGACGAGGTTTTGATGGAATGTGCCGATCGGCGATGTCCGGTCGTACTTTCGCATCGGCTCGACAGCGGATGGGCGACGTACAAATCGCGGATTCTGGCCGTCGATTCCGCCGGTAAATATCTGATTCTGGAGCAACCGATGCCGGAAACCGGACAAGCGCCCCCGGAGTTGGCGATTGGCGAGAAGATCGGAGTGTCGTTTCGTCGGGGTCACAAGAAATGCATGTGCTGCGTCGAGGTGGCGAAGATCATCCAGTTTGATCTGGAAGACGGGGTCGTGGTTCCGGCGTTTGAGGTTCCGTGGCCTGAGAAGCTTCAGGAGATGCAGCGGCGGATGTATTTTCGAGCGGCGGTTCCCGCGGGTCGGCGGATCGAGGTTTGCTTGTGGGAAGGCGGAGCGATGGATCGCGCCGCGGACGATCTGAAGGCCACGCCGCATCATTCGGGAATGCTTCAAGATATTTCCGCCGGCGGATGCCGCGTGCTGGTCGATGCCGTGCGCGATCCATGTCTTCAGGAAGGCGATACGGTGGGATTGCAGTTCCAGCCCGATCCTCGCTCGGAACCTCTGTTGCTCGACGCAATGTTTCGGCACAGCGAGCCGATGTCGTCGAGTCGGATATCGCTGGGGTTTCAGTTTGTGGGATTGGAGACGACACTGGAGGGCCGGCGGATGTTGCAGGCGTTGTCGCGCGTGGTCAGTGCGTTTTTGCGAATCGACATTCGGCGAAACAACATGCACTTGAATCAGCACCACAATCGGCGATAAAGGCCGATGGTCGTCAATGCCGGATGATCGACTGCGCCCGTTCGAACACTTCATCGGGAATTCCCAAACCACGACAAATGCGATAGCTGCGCTCTATCCACGAGGGGTGCTTGATCACGTCTCGCTTTAGTTTCCACAATCGACGATACGGATACCACACAAACGGCGGGATCGGAAAATCACTTCCCCAGACGAGTTTCCCATGAATTCCACGCCATCGCGGATCGTCCAGGATCGCGTTCCAGCAGGGGGGTTTCTGGTAAAGCGCGGCGATGTCGGCATAGAGCGGTGCGTCGCGGAATTCACCCAGCAGCGCCCGGAGGACGGTTCGGAAATGACGGTTGCCGAGAAACGGCGGGCCGGGGGTCGCTACGTGAGCGATGATGACCGGCGGCATTTTGTTTTCTCGGCGCAACTCCGACAGAAGCGAAAGCATGGGAGCCGGGTCCTGAAAGCGCGCGTTTTGAGTGGCGAGTGTGATTTCGGCGCCGTAGTGGATCAGCAGCGGGAGATTTAGTTCGCCGCAGCGTCGCACAAACGCGCGGGTTCGCGGGTCAACGGCATCGATGTTCTGGGTGATGGGCAGCCATTTCACGAGTACGGCGCCACAGGCGTGAACTTCGTCCAGCGCCTCCAGTGCATGATTCCGGTAGGGATGGATGGATGCCCCAAACAGCATCCGTTGCGGGTATCGCTGACAAATATCATGGACCAGTGTATTGCTCGTGTACATGCTGCTGCCGGGATGTCGTCGTGAACGAATCGGTCCAACCGCCACACCCTCGTCCGTGTGGTATTCATCAAACGCCAGCACGACAAGTCGATCCACGCTGGGGCAATCGAGCCAGTGCCGTTCGATGACGCGAGTGACGAGGTCTTCGGGGGTTTCCTGATCGGGGCGGGGGAGTGGAAAGCCGGCGCAATTGGCGAAGAATCGCCAAAATGGATTTCGGGTCAGGAATGGGGCGAGATAAGCATCGAATCCGGGGTTGCCGTTCGCGCCGTCGGGTTCAAACAAAAACCGTTTTGCCGACGAGCACACCCGACGGATCTGTGGAACCATGTGGCAATGAACGTCGATGACCATGGTGCGTATCGTATCATGTGATTCGTGGTCAATAAAACGGTACGGAACCAGTCGGGGCACGCATGACGACCGCCTGTATTTGCCTGTCGTTTGAACATCGTTTAGCATCTTGAATTGCGCGGTTTGGGCGATCCTATGTTGACCGTCTAGTTGTGATCTCGATAACTCCATCGAGCCTGCCTGATTTTCAAAAAGTGGTCTAACAGCCGTATTTCCATGGACTTGTGACGATACATGGTACGAAAGTTCGCCAATCCTGAATTGTTGAATTTCGATGAGGGTGATTGTGATTTTTCACAGGGTTCGTTAGAATCGTATGAACCCTTGGGGCTGAGTTTTCAACGCATTGTCCCGCAATGGATTAGGATCGCATGGCCGTACCGGATTCACATTCCACCGAGCAACCACCCACGATGCAGCCGCGCTCTATTCAGGGAGTGATTCCAACTGAGAATCCCGAAGCCGATCATTCAACAGGCACGTTGAATCAAATCGAGTCGCTCAGCGAGCCTGATCCTTCACCGGCGCTCGTTCAGGAGTTGGCGGATTTTGATCGTCGCACGAAAGAGCTTCAATCGCTGCGACAACGATTGGCGGAGCATCTGGAAAAGCAGAATCGGGTTTTGCTGGAACGGCAGAGCGATCTGGATTCCCAACTGATAAAAAATCGGCGGGAGCACGACTACCTGCGAGATGCCAAACTGCATCTGGTTCGATCGCAGCGCGAACACCAATCCGAAACTCGGCGTCTGGATACCCGCCAAAAAGAATTGGCGCAGTACGAGGAAACACTACTGCTCGAGCAGCAGCAAATGCAAACCCGGATGGATTTGGTGCGCGCTCAGTATCAGGGTCGCATTCGGAAACTCGAGGAAGAGAAAGTTCAGATTCAGGGACAGATCGAACGGCTCCGTCGGGAGTCGGGTTCTCCTGCGAACGCGGAACCGATCTCTTGGCGAGGCCGACCGAGTTTTCACGCGATGATTCGAGACAGAAAAGTGCAGATAGTACTTGGCGTGAGCCTCGTTGCCGGGATTGCAGTTTGGCTGGCGACGTCTTTTGTTTATCGTGTTCAGGTCGGTTTGGTTGCAGGGACGGATGAAATTCGCGCAGCCGATCTGGAACAGTATGCCAACGATCTGGTCGTGCACTTGAATCGACAGATGCCGGCGAACTCTTCGGGGAGTTCCTCGTCGGTCCGAGTGAGTGTCGATGCGAATTCCCGTCATTTACTGGCCCAGTCCGAGATGGCCCATCGGGGGATTGGGCAGGAGAAGTTCGAAGCGAGCGTCAAAGCGTTTGTCACCGATTTGGAAGAGAACCGCCGACAACGAATCGTTCAACTCCAAAATGAATTAACGTCGCTGCAACAGCAGCAGGATCAGGTACAAGCCGAGTATGAAAAAATTGTGACGCAAAATGCGGATCGTCGATTGACCGTCGTCGTCGAAAATTCCAAAGATCAGGTGGAGCAGTTGCGCAGCGAATTGATGGAAGTTCGCCGCGACTATGATCGCGTTCGGGAAGAGCAGCGGTCCGTCGAAAACCGCCTGCAGCAACTTCAGGAAACCGAAATCCCCACGCTGCCGAAAGTCGATGAAGCGGAATTGGAACAGGGAGAATCTCAGGACAACTACCTGAAACAGGACACGGAAGCCCTGCGCGTTCGATTGAACCAGTTGCGCCGGCATTTGCTTGAGGTTCGGACGGAATCGGCGGATCGACTGGGCGAGATGGTGAAGGCTTCCGATGATCTGATCGCTTTTCTGGAACAGACTCGTGTCAACGTAAATCAGCGGAAAGTCACCCTTGCGCTGGATGAAGTGGCGGAACGGGCCAAGGGCTATGATCAACACGTCGTGGAGTTTCAACGCGACTGGAAGCACAATTTTGACAGTCTGGAGCAACTGGT
>CAIVHJ010000433.1 GCA_903905665.1 uncultured Phycisphaerales bacterium | reverse complement strand
ATTCGGTTTTTGTCAAGGGAAAACAGCCTCTGTGCGTGACAATAAAGTGGAGGGGGGAGGATTCGAACCTCCGAAGGCTTCGCCGACAGATTTACAGTCTGTTCCCTTTGACCGCTCGGGAACCCCTCCAAAAAGACGGGGAGAGAATATAAGGGTTCGGGCTTGGGGCGCAACTGTTTTTTCGGCATCCGGGCTCTCTTCCTATAGTCTCAGGGCATATGTTGAGAAGAATCAGCATCGCCTCCGTACGATCTTTCCCTGCGTCCCCGCAAACACGAGGTCCTGAATCGGCGGCTGTTGCAGGAAATCGTGCGGAAATCCGAGTTCGATGGCGCTGACCTGATTAAGCCTTGTGATCTGATCTGGAGTCAACTCGAAGTTCACGCAATCCAGGTTTTCCGCTAGTTGCGTCGCGGTTCGCGCGCCGATGATAGGAATCATCTGCTGCTCACGTTGGCGTACCCAGTTCAGCGCCACTTGTGACGGCTTCCGGCCAATTTCATTCGCAATTTTTTCAACTTCCTCAGCGATAGCGAGGTTCTTCTCTGAGAGCCGTTTGCCCTCCGGAGCTATGCGCTTCGGAACATTGGGATCAAAGTTCTTCTTGTTATACTTGCCGGTAAGCAAACCGCCGCCGATCGGCGCCCAGGGAGTTACGGTCAGTTCCAATTCTCGCGCCATTGGCAATAGCTCACGCTCCACGGTGCGCTCGATCAGACTGTACTCAATTTGCAAGCCAATAAACGGAGTCCAGCCCCGTAAAATCGCCAGCATATTGGCCTGAGAGACAATCCAGGCTGGGGTATCCGAAATGCCTATGTACAGGATTTTTCCCGCGCGTACCTGATCATCCAGCGCCCGCATCACTTCATCAACCGGTGTCAGATAATCCCAGGCGTGCAGCCAATAGAGATCAATATAATCCGTTTTGAGACGCTTTAGACTGGCATCGAGTGATTGCACGAGGTTCTTGCGATGGTTTCCGGCGGAATTGGGATCCCCTTTCCGCGTATAGAGCGTATACTTGGTGGCAATCACGAACTCTTCCCGTCTGGCTCCGACGAACTCCCCTACCAATCGTTCGCTGGTTCCTTCGGTATAGCGATTTGCGGTGTCGATAAAATTGCCGCCGCGTTCTACGTAAAGTTCGAATTGCCTGCGACTCTCCTCTTTTGATGCACCCCAACCCCACTCTTCTCCGAATGTCATTGTGCCGAGACTAATTTCAGAAACCCGCAGACCACTTCTGCCAAGTAAGTAGTACCTCATCGCAACTCCTTTCTCTGATTACAGACGCGACTTGATGTGCAACGTACTGATCACGACCGTCGTTGGCAACCACACTTTTGCAGTTGTACATAGCCGATGCCCGCGCGAAACACCGAAAGATGATTTCATATTGATGTTGCCAAAACGGGGGGATTGTATATCATCGTTCCATCATTGTGAGGAGCATAACATGTCACAAAAAAACCTGATCCTGCTCATTTCACTGTTAGCACTTGCGTCGGTGTCGGCCATCACGCAAGCATCCGAGAAACCCAAACTGGCCGTTGTCATAGTTGTTGACCAAATGCGATCCGACTACCTGACACGGGAGGAGACGCTCTTGACCGGCGGTTTCAAGCGACTGCTCGACAATGGGTATCAATTCACCGAGACCTATCATGAACATGCGTGCACGGAGACCGGTGTCGGACATGCCACTATTGCGACCGGCTGCTATCCCTCACATCACGGCATTGTGAGCAACGAGTGGTGGGATGGGACGAAATCCCGCTGGGTTTACTGCGCGGAAGACTCGGGCAAGGGCATAATTGGGCGACCCGATATGGTAGGGCGTTCTCCAATCAACCTACGGCGACCGGTTTTTGGCGACTGGCT
>CAIVHJ010000432.1 GCA_903905665.1 uncultured Phycisphaerales bacterium | reverse complement strand
TACCGGCTCCCCGCTGCCGGCTTCCGGCTATGGTAATCCATTCCTCTGGACCGGCCAGCACTACGACGCCGCCACGAATCTGTATTTGTATCAATATCGCGCCTATTCCCCGACGCTGGGTCGGTTTTTGCAGCGTGATCCGATCGGCTACGCTGACGGCATGAATATGTATCAGTATGCTGGTTCGAACGCTATTGGCGCCATCGACCCGCTGGGATTACAGAAAGATCCCCCCGGATATCACGGACCCGTCGTGAGGCAGCCCAGGAAGCAGTCTGGAAATCCTTCATCAGGAGCACCACCGAAAAGGGGGCCGAGAAAAAACCCAGAGAAGAACAAATACAATACAGACAGAACGAACTGTGAGCCCGCCGATGCTATGCGGAGAGAGATTGAAGATTTGGCGGATGAGATTGATGATTTGAACAATACCATTGACCAGCTCAACAATGATATCGGCAAACTCGATGGGTCTATAAGGCAGCTGCTAACCCAAGAGGGTGTTTTGTGTAAGTTATTGATAGAGGCGGAAATCGGTAAAATATATTTTGAGGAAGCTAGTAATAAGGCTGCAATTGGGTCTATGACTGTTGCGGTTGTTGGAATCTTTGTTCCCGGGCCCGGTTGGGTAATTGCAGGGGTAGCGATCGGAGGTGTTCTTATTGATGGCGGGGGGTTATATTTCGCGTTGAAATCAGGTGACCGTGCGGCGGTAGTTCAGGCGATCAAGGACGATATCAACCAGATTGATTTGCAGAAGGCGTACGCAAGGGGGCAGATGGCTGCCAAGTCGGCGGAGATTGCACGACGGCAGAATGAGATTAAGAACAGGAGAAACAGGATACAAGAACTTCTGAATGCCGCTGCTAATGCACAAGCGAGATGCGACGAGGAGAAAAAATCTAATCAGCCGAATGGCGGTGAGACTGGGGGGCATGGAGGTGGGGGCGGAGGACGTAAGGGTGGAATTATTTGTGGTCCTCAGGGATGTACAACCGGGTAGTTCCCGGTGGAGGAAGTGCGGCTATGCCTCCAAGCAATCGGTTTCAGATGGCACATGGTTATAGAAAAGATCGCAGCATACTGCTGAAGTGCTGTGCGGTTGGTCTGGGCCTATGTCTGCTTCTGTGGGCACTGAGTTATCTCCCGATAGGTGGGTCGGACGCGATGAGTCGCATCGCCCGCCATCTTTTATTGTGGAGTTCGGAGAATGAGAGCTCACAGACCTTTAGCCTGCTAAATGTTTTGCAGGGTTCCATAGGGTACACCCACAGGTCCTCAGGTCCCTCGCCGCTGGCCTACGAAGAGCACGAGTTTGATTGCTTTCTGTTCGAAGTGACCTGGTGGAGATATTCAAAACCGTACATGTGCCATGATGTCGTTGTGTATTTCTGGCGAATCGCTTTGTTGTTTGGAGTACCGCTGACTTTTGGGTTGGTGCGACGGGGTCGCAAGCACTATCTGGAATTGCAGCGCCGGGCGAATTTTCAGTGCGTCGGGTGCGGTTATTCTTTACGCGGTTTAACGACCCCCGTGTGCCCCGAATGCGGAACGGTGTTTGATCCGAAGTTGCTGCAACCATTGAAGGTTGACAATCCACGTCCGAATCAAACGTAGTTAGACCATCAGCACCGTGGCGAGTGTGGTAGCGCGGGCTGCGATAAGATGTAAGTAGGCGTCTCGTCAGATCACGGACTACTGAAGGAATTCAGTAATGTCACAGCTGCGTTTTCTGCTGCTCTATAGATGGGTATTTCCTGAGTTGAAACTTTTCAACTCTCCCAGAAAGCAAAATAGTGCTTTCTTTCACGCACGAAAAATCATCAAGGGAAATCGTTGGTTGACGGTGTGCGGAGCACTCCTGTCGGTCAGTTGTGCCTTCCTGCTCTATTGGTGCAATTTTCTGCCTGATTTTCAGGACCCATTCTTTATTCCATGTTTCTTGGCGTTTGCCATCCTGTCTTACAGAGTTTACGTTGCTGTGTTGATCTTGATTATGAGGCATCGCGTACGCCTTTTTCTCCGCCAAGAGCTGGTCGCTCAGGGATTGGCCATTTGTGTTGAGTGTGGCTACGATCTTCGCGGACAGGTTGAACCGCGATGCCCGGAGTGTGGAACGCCATTTGATCCGAGGCTGCTGCAATCGACACCCCCGTCAGCGGTGGAGTCCGCGAACGACCCGTGAATGGCGCCTGACGGGTCTCTGAAAGTTAAATCTTGCCGTTCCGCAAGTTGCCGCACGGGCGCAAGCGCGATGCGACGAGGAGAAAAAATCCAATCACCCGAATCCCAGCGAGACCAGAGGACATGGAGGAGGTCATCACGGTGGAAGTAATTGTGGACCGGAAGGTTGCGTGAGCTCGTAATGCTCTTGAGGTGCGTTGCGGATGGTACGAATGGAAGTGATTCCACTTTCACGAGGTAATCGCTATGGATGGACCGTGTTCACAGCTTGGGTTTGTATCATTTTTCAGGAAATACTGGCTACGGTTATCGTTGATGATAATTTCTTTCCCTGTAGTCATGTATTTCATGATCTATTTTCTTTGGGAGTCGGTTTCGATGTATAAGCTAACAACGCTTGTCGATATAAAAGACCAGCTCATCAAGTCCATTTTGGTGCAGCTGATTGTTGTTATTTTTCTGGTTCTCTTTACTCCATGGTGTATATGGAAGATGTATCGAGAAGCAAATCGGAATTGGCAAAAGTTGGGGCATCCACTGTGCGCCAACTGTGGATATGATCTTGTGGGTTTGACGGACCCCCGTTGCCCGGAATGCGGGACGCCGTTTGATCCGAGGCTGCTGCAATTGACACCCCCGTCAGCGGTGGAGTCCACGAACGATCCGTGAATGGCGACTGACGGGTCTCTGAGAGTTAAATCTTGCCGTGCCGCAAGTTGCCGCGCGGGCACAAGCGACATGCGACAAGGAGAAGAAATCCAGTCAGCCAAATCCCGACGAGACCGGGGGACATGGAGGCGGGGGTGGAGGTCGTAAGGGCGGGGGTGGGTGTGATCCTTATTGCACAAAGATGTAAATATGCCTCCAAGTAAACGCTTTCAGATAGCGCATGGTTACAAGAGACACAGCAACACCTGGCTGAAGATGTGCGCAATCGGTCTGAGCCTATGTCTGCTTCTGTGGGGTTTGAGTTATGTTCCAAGGAAGAGAACAAATAGTGCAGGGACTTTTCGATATTATGGATTTCAATGGAATACGCGTAACGATACCACGCGTTCCACATCCATGCTGCGACTATCAGAAGGTATGGTTGTTTACTGTTATACGCCCTACTCTACATTGCCGCCTGATTTTACAGACCGTTCCTTTAGTTGTTTTGTGTGTTGCATAACGTGGTATAACTGCACACAACCCAATCCCTGTTATTACGTTGATATCTACTTTTGGCGCATTTCCTTGCTGTTTGCGATTCCGCTGATTTATGGTTTGGCCCGTCGGGGTTACAGACACTATAGCGATTTGCGGCGTCGAGCAAATTTTTTGTGCATCAAGTGCGGTTACCCCTTGCGAGGATTAAGAACACCCGTATGTCCGGAGTGCGGAACGGTGTTTGATCCAAGACTGCTGCAACCGCTGCAAAGCCAGTGTCAGCCCCAGAAGCCTGATCCACCGGGTCCTTGACGGGATTTGCGCGAGGGACGCTCAATGGTGAGAAGACGCAGATCGTGACCCCGACGCCGTCGGCGTATCTGATCCAGTCTCGGAACTGGGGACTGGACCGTCGCGGGAATCAGTTGAGTGTGACGTCGAGGATCAACAATTCCCAGACCGTCGATACCAAGCAGGTCAATGAGGTCAATGAATATACGCAGTTGGTGTGGGGTGGCGGATCGCCGATCACACCGACCCACGACAACAACGGGAATCTCCTGAGCGACGGGACCAAGAACTTCGTCTATGACGAAGAGAATCGCCTGACGCAGGTCTATGAAGGAGCGACGCTGAAGTTGCAGATGGCGTATGATGCGCTGAGCAATCG
>CAIVHJ010000431.1 GCA_903905665.1 uncultured Phycisphaerales bacterium | reverse complement strand
CTGTTGGCCTCGCGGATGGCGGGATGCTTGGCGAATTTTTCGTCGATCCATTCGAGCGTCGGTTCCATCGGACGACCATAAAGCCAGTACACCAGCCCCAACGCAAAAAAATTCTTGCAGCGATCCGTCGCTTTCGCGCCCAGATTAAGATCGGCCAGCGCCTCGCGGTTCATCGTCGTAATTCTGACCCGGTGCAACGCATACTTCCGGGCCAGCGAGGAATCCTCAAGCGGGCTGGTTTCATAACCGGCCTTCTTGAGATTCATCCCGGCAAACTCGTCCTCGTTCACGATCAGCACGCCCCCTTCTTTGAGGTCGCCGAGGTTCGTCCGAAACGCCGCCGGATTCATCGCCACCAGCGCATCCACGATGTCCCCGGGGGTATAGATGTTCTTGCTGCTGAAGCGAATCTGGAATCCGCTGACCCCCAGAAGCGTTCCTGCCGGCGCGCGGATTTCCGACGGATAATCCGGCAAAGTGCTGATGTCGTTGCCGAACAACGCCGAAGCGTTGGAAAACTGGGTTCCCACCAGCTGCATCCCGTCTCCCGAATCCCCGCACAGGCGGATCGTGACGGCGTCCAATGATTGTTTCGGTTTATTGTGTCTCGACCCTTCGGATTGACTGACCATGGTCAGAAACTCTCCTGAAAATCTGGCTTGGATAATACAGTGATTGAAGTCCCCACCTGCCAGTGGGTGCGGGCGTGGTCTTAAACCTTTTAGCATAGACTTTTGGGGAAAAATTACAAGTTGCGCGTCGTGCTCGTGGTGAGCGATGAAAACTCGGTAGATTTCCTGTCATAACACATTGTTACACAATGAATTCCAGACGCCATCATCAATCAGATCAATCCTCCCCCGGGTCGAGGACAGCCATGAAGGCCTCCTGCGGGATATCGACGCGGCCGACGGTTTTCATTCGGCGCTTGCCTTCTTTTTGCTTTTCGAGGAGTTTGCGTTTTCGAGTCACGTCGCCGCCATAGCATTTCGCCGTCACGTCTTTGCGGAAGGGCTTGATCGTTTCGCGAGCGATGACTTTTCCACCAATCGCCGCTTGCAGGGGAATTTCGAATTGATGGCGGGCGATTTCCTTGCGCAATCGCTGGATCAAACGCCGGCCGCGATACTCGGCTTTCTCCCGATGAACGATCACCGACAACGCGTCCACCGGTTCCTGATTGACCAGAATGTCCATGCGAACCAGATCGGCGGGCGAAAATCCCTTGAGCTCGTAATCCATCGTTCCGTAGCCCTTGGTCAGCGTTTTGAGCCGATCGTAAAAATCGTAAATGATCTCTACCAGCGGAAAATCATACGTCAGCATCACGCGACTCGAAGACAGATAATCCTGACCACGCACCGTCCCTCGCCGCTGCATCGCCAACTGCATCAAACTCCCGATGTACTCCGCCGGAATCACGAGATTGGCGGTGACGATCGGTTCGCGGATTTCACGAATCTGCGTTTTGTTGGGCATTTCACTCGGCGATTCGATGTGCAAAAGGGTTCCGTCGGTCTTGAGAATTTCAAACGTCACCGTCGGCGCGGTTTGCACGACATTCACGT
>CAIVHJ010000430.1 GCA_903905665.1 uncultured Phycisphaerales bacterium | reverse complement strand
GCCGCGTTTCGCCTCGGGGTAGGCCGTGTCAACGGCCACCGGAACAAGATGGGATTCATGTTCGACCACGATGACGTCCAAAAGAAAGCCGCATGATTCGTTATGCGTTTCTACTTAGATTCAACTGTTTTGTGGAAGCTCGGCTGAAAGAAAAATCCGAACTCACGTTTCTTCCTGTTGAGGAAACGGAAATCTATATGGATTGCGTTGTGGATCAACTGTACAAGGCCAAGGGACTTCAGTACTGGGTGGTGCCTTCGTTAAAGAGCTTTGCAACCGAAAACGAATTACGGAAGTACCATGAGTGGGCCCAAAGATACTACGATGAAGTGTTGAAGAGTTATGAACTTTCAAGAACTGAAAACGAAAGTAGCGACTGGCAGAATGCCGTTCCTGCACCGAAGAAAGAGTGATGCGGCGGCGATGTGGCAGAAGATGTATCCGGTATCTACCCGGAAGGTGGCACATCCATTGATCCCGAATGCCCAATGTTTCGTAGGGTGTGCTTGCACACCAAGAGGGTCCAACAACAACGGTTTCAATAATGGGTGGGCAAGCCCACCTTGCCGAACTGGGCCGACCCTGTGCGGCGTTCGAAATTGCACAGCGGGTTCTTCAATCCGTATCCGGAAGATCGCCTGAATCTCAAACTTCATCAGGGTGAAACCGGTGTTTGCTTTTTCCAGATGGCGTCGAGCAGGCCGTTGATGAAATGAGGAGCTTCGGCGGTGCTGAATTCCTTGGCGAGTTCGATGGCTTCGTTGATCACCACTTTGGGCGGTACCTCTTTCAAGAAAAGCAACTCCCCCAAAGCCAACTGAAGGATCGACCGATCGACAGGCGTGATCCGTCCCAAATCCCAGTGCTGCGAGGCTTCGGAGATACAAGCGTCGATTTCGGTCCGATGCGTCCACGCGTGATCCATCAGGCGTCGCACCGCCAAGCGGTCCGAATCGTCCAACTCCTGATCCGCAAGAAAAACGTCAATCCAGTCACGAAAACCATCTCCCTGAACACCCAACTGAAACAAACATTGCATCGCCGCGATGCGCTGAAGATGACGATTCGATTTCTTCACAAGGATCCCTGTTTTTGAGCAAAAATGTATGCCGACTCCACTCGCTGATTACGATTCAACATTCTCCGACGGAAATCCGCCGACACAAGCCCCAGACGCAACTTCCATGCAGAATACAGACTTTGGGCTGGGGAAACCACAGGGGCAGGAAGATCGGTAATTCTACCCAGTGCGACTTTACTAAAAAACGAAAAAGTTCACTGAAACCTCAAAAAAGGGCGTAGGCATTCAATTTTGGCTTTATTATCGGATATTGGAACAACAATTGCATGAGAAAACTCTAAAATAATTTGCTTGCCGGAAATGTCGTGCTATATTGAAGATGGAGACTCTTGCACATCTTTCCCCGCGTACAACTTGGGTCCGAAAGGCTCACCGGGAGAAATCCTTTCTTCCGGATGGATTGATGTGCCGCATTCTGAGTGGATGGAGTGGGAAGCGTTTGTAATGCAGGGGGTTGGCGGAACCAGGATTCCGTCCAAACAGGAAAGAAGCACCAGTCGGCTGATATCGGCGGCGATTCGGTCGGCGGAATGGGCCTTGGGAGGCCCGGAGAGGCAGGAAAGATGAAAGCCGCAGCCATTACAATTTCCCGCGTTCGGCAGTGCGTCCCGACCATGCTTCCACCCTCGGGTGAGTGGCTCGGCACGCTTCCTCAATCGCAACGATGCGTGCTCGATCGGTTTTTAAGCGAACCCACCGAGTGCGTGTATCAGGACAAATTCGCCCGTCCCGCCAGTGAAAAAGAATTATTCCCCAAGGACTTTATGATACGGAGCGAAAACGGGGGGCCGGCGTATCCGGTTTTCGAGGAAGACCGGAAATTCGGCGCCAAATTACCGACCCTTTCGGAGTGTCAGGAACATCTGTTGTTCAATCGTTTCAACTATGCCCGCTATCGAATATACCGGGTTTTGCGGCAATACGCCGGAAAACCATGCCCCGTCAAAATCGCTCAGCAATTGTTGCGATGGGGTACGATCGCCCTCGACGTGCGGGCGCAGCTGGTTCAGTGGAACATCCCGCTGGTGTTGTCGATGGCCAAGCGATCGCGGTTGCCGGGGATTGATTTCACCGAGCTGGTGAGCGAAGGCAATTTGGCATTGATCCGCAGCGTCGAAAAGTTCGACGTGTCGCGGGGATTCAAGTTCAGTACATACGCCTGCCGGGCGATTCTCAAGAGTTTTTCCCGACTGGCGATGAAGATTGGGAAACACCGGGCTTTGTTTCCGGTCGAGGTGGACGTGCATTTGGAGCGGAGCGATTATCTGGAGCACCGTCGAGTTTATGTCGAGGAGAGTTGCGTTGAGGAAGTCAAAAACATTCTGACGCAAAATCTCGCCCAGTTGAATGATATGGAACAGGCGGTCATTCGTGAACGATTCGCCCTTGGCACGCTTGTGGCAGGGGAACGAGCCAAGACGCTGGAGCAGGTTGGTGCGTTGGTTGGTGTGACCAAGGAACGAGTCCGCCAAATTCAAAATCGGGCCCTGGAAAAGATTCGCGTAGCCCTCGAAGGGGGATATCTCGCAGCGTGACGCCTCCAAGCCAAACGAGTTTAACCCACCGGGGAACCCACCCCGGTGGGTTTTTTGTTGTAATCCCTTGGGGGACAGGGAGAATAATTTGAAATTTGAGTGTCCAAATCTGGTCTTTGCGTCGCTATTAACCATTGGAAGGCGTCCGAGGCAATCGGCGTCTTGAAGAAGCGCGGTAGAGAATGAGACCGCATTAAGCGTACAATCAGATGGCCCCTCGTCGAGGGAGTATACTGAGAATCACAAACTAATGGTGAACGAAAAAACAGAATTTGGAAGGAGTGAGTTTATGCAACGGGCACTTGGGTTGATCTGTGGAGTGGGGTTGATGCTGGCGGCGGCGGGATGCAGCGAATGGCCGTGGGGAAACCAGAACGCGAATATTCCGCAGGATACGGGAGTAGCGGGATTGCGGAAGATTGAATCGACGAACGATTGGGTGAGTTACTTTCAGCAGCAGGTGGAAGCCACTCAGGCGCAGCTGAATTATTCCGGCTGTGTGAGCAAAGG
>CAIVHJ010000429.1 GCA_903905665.1 uncultured Phycisphaerales bacterium | reverse complement strand
CCAGCAACCGCTCAAAACGCTCCGATTCCCGATCGTCCGTTTCATCCACTTCGGCAGTACGGCCGATCGATTCCAGCAAATCCTGCAAATCGCGATAGAACACTTCGGGTGCGGCGTTTCCGATCGGGCATTCCGAACTGATGTTGATGCGATATCCGTCTGACAGTCGGACCAGGGAGACGGTCAATAGATCCGAACCGTCGTAATGAACTTGAGTTGCCACGAGCGGTGTAAGTCTGGATTCGATGGGTCGCATGAGCAGTGCGCCTCCCTTCGCCTCGTCTGAGTCACTTCCATGTTGGTTTTGACCTCGCGGTGTCCCGCGAGCACTTCACGCATCGTCAGAGAAGCAAGGGTGTTTGAGTTATCTGTGAAAAAGAATTCATTTTTTTAATCTGCTTCCGATAAGTCGATCTTGCATCACGCGCAGATTGGGATTTCAGCATTAGAACCCTGTATGCACGCTTGATCAGACGTCTCATGCATAGTGCCTATAACCAATAATCCATGGTTCGCCATACAAACGCAGCACCACCCGAATGATAGATTTTTGCTCCATCCGGTTTTTTCTCACGCGGAAACGGATATAATTTCCTCGCAGTGCACAAGGAATTTTGGGTTGAGTTGATGAAGTAGGGTCTTCTCGCGCCGGAGTGAAAGACTACTGATCCGGCCGTTGGGCAAACGATGAAACTCTCTGAATCTTTAACCCCGGAATGCATTTTGGCTTCCATGAATGCTTCTTCAAAAGAGGAAGCCATCAGGCAGTTGGTGTGTCTGTTGTCGATCAATGGAAAGTGTCGAAATGAGGAGTCCCTGCTTGCGGCGGTGCTTGAACGCGAAGCTCTGCGGTCCACCGGACTGGAACACGGACTCGCCATGCCCCACGCCAAATCGGATACCTGCGATCATCTCGTGATGGCGATCGGAAGGCCGGTTGTTCCCATTGACTTTCAAAGTCGGGACGGAAAACCGACCGAACTGGTTGTCCTGCTCGCCAGCCCCCCGGATATCAGCGGACCCCACATTCAGGCCATGGGTCGCATCAGTCGCTTGATGCAGCTCGACGAATTCCGCCAAGCCGTCGCGCGCGTCGATTCCGCACAGGAGATTTATGATCTGATTGTGCAGTCGGAAATTTGAGAAAAGTGCGGGATCGCGGGTCAGGCTACAATTTTTTCGATCACTACGCGCAGATATCGCTGCCGATGCCCCGCCCGACGACGATACCGTTTGCGACGCTGAAACTTGATGATTCGGATTTTGTCGGCTTTAATCTCGTCCTCAATCTTCGCGATGACCTTGGCGCCTTCGATCCACGGTTGACCGATTCGAGTGGAACCTTCCGCTTTCTCGTCGCCGATCAGCAACACCTGATTGAATTCGATCTGCGCAGCCCCTTCGGGAAGTTCACGCAAATCGACGTCCACCCGGTCTTTTTCCTGAACTCGATATTGCCGGCCGCTGTCTTCAATAATCGCATACATTGCTCATCGCTCCATACTTCATGGGCTGCCTGGGGATGGTCCCCGGTCCCGATTCAGAGCACAGCATTATCTCGAAAGGAGTCCCAAAAGTCAACGCAGGGCAGAGAATCTCACTTGAGGTTTCCGCCATCGCGTTTGAGAATGAACCGGCGGACCAAGAGGTAGTCTTGGCCCTCAAACTCAGTGATTTCGCCTGAAACGCGAAAAACCGCCTGACGAAGGCCGCCGGCACTCATGGTTTGCATGGCTTGCAGAGCCTGGTTGGGCAATATCCGCAACGGGGTCTCGTTTGGTGTTCGGCTGTCGGATTCAAAGGCAAAAGTCCACCACCCCACCTCATGCTCGATCCGGCCCATCCGATCCACCAGACGAGTGCCTTCGGGCAACGGAGCGCTCGTCTCCAAAAACGAATGAACCGAACGCCCGCCAGCGGCGCCGGATCGTGCCTGATCGTTGCGGGGCGACTCCTGGGTTTCGGGCAACGGCACGGATAATGTGGAATCCTCCTTCATGGATTCCAGAATATCCGCCGCCTGCGACGAAGAATCCGAATTCGCCGGTTGCATCGCTCCGGGTTTCGGCGACGAAACCGAACGATCTTCGTGAACCACCGCCACCTCGCTGAGCAACAGATAATTTTCGTCACGATACACCGTGACCTCACCGTTGGCCACAAATTCCACGGCGGTCCCTTCCGTCTGGGCGTGCGCCATCATTCGCATGAGTTTGGTATTCGGCAACAGGTGAAGCGGCGGCCGCGCCGTCGCACCCGGTTCCACGACGGGCACAAAATAATACTGATCGTTTTCAATCTTGAGAGAGCCTCGTTGGCGGGACAAATGATAATCCTCAGGCCACAACAGATGATTTTGAGAAGTGCCTTCGAGAACATCCTGCCAGTCGGCGCGTTGAATCACATCATTGTCCGACGCCGCCGGCGCGATCGGAGGTTGTGATGCCCGTCCCTGATCCAGGACTTTTTCCACGGATTCCGGGGCGGGTCGCGGAGCCGTCTGACCGGCAGAGGGGATTTCCGTTTTCGGTGGATTCGACGGAGATGAACCTGCTTCCTGTGCCGAAACCACCCCGACATAACCCCAACTCGTCACCACACATATCACCATCCATCGCATGAGTCTTCTCCCGAATATACGCCTCGATAATGATACCCAGCCTATTTGCATCGGTATTATGATATCAAAATCCCCACCCACGCTCGCCTGATTACCGTTTTTCGGCTTTCGAAATCGTATAACTGCAACGGGCCCAACAAATTCACAGAACAGCACCACTTTTACACGCATTCAATACGAAAACCTCTTTGACGATAAGACACACCCTTTTCACGACAGCTTCCGGCAATCAAGTAAGATATCCCCGCAAGGCAAAGCAGGGATATATAAAACTGCGGATCGGGGTAACCCAAGTCGCCCCGATCCGCATACTGAATTAGACCCAGTTTTCCCCTCACCCTACCCTCTCCCCCAGAGGGGAGAGGGGTAAGGGGATGGCTCTTATCACAGAATCATCAATGGATGACGATTTCGTATGGCATGACCACCAGAACGTTTTCTCGCTCGAACAACTGAACTTGCTCAAGTACGCGCATCAGCGCCTGTGCCTTTTGTGGTTCAAGCCCTTGCAGCACGGACCACATCGAACCGAACCGGTCTGAGTGCTGAATGGCAAGGCGCACATTTGAATTCTCGGCATCGCCCCCCATTTCCTCCTGCAAGACATCGAAAATCGTCTTGGGCTTGGGCAGGACTTTGATTTTGTAGTCTGTACCCAGATTCGCTTTTTCTGCAGCGAATGCAATCGCGTCTTCCAAACCGCCGAGTTTGTCCACCAGGCCCAGTTTGAGCGCCTGAGCACCCGTGTACACACGCCCTCCGGCCAAATCATCAATCGGCTTGGTCAGGCGGTCCTTGCGCTTTTCCATCACGCGCGATTTGAACACCCCATAAATATCCGACATCCAGTTGAACAACTTTGCACGACCTTCTTCGGTGAACGGTTTGTCGGTCGCCATCATGTCGGCATGAGTGCCCCGTTTGATCGGATACCAGTTCACACCGGCCCATTCCCAGAATCCCTTGGTGATGATTTTTCCACCCACCACCCCGATGGAACCCGTGATCGTTCCGGGTTCGGCAAAAATCGTATCCCCTGCGCACGAGACGTAATATCCGCCGCTGCCCGCCACGTTACCCATCGACACGATGAGCGGTTTCTTTTGGGCGACGGCTTTAGTCGCGTTCCAAATGATGTCGCTGGCGGTGGCCGATCCGCCCGGGGAATCCACGCGCAGCACGACGACTTTGACTTGATCATCCAGCGCCGCCTCGTACAACGCCTTTTGCAGCGGTGAACTGGCGCCGTGACTTTGCTCGCCAAACATACCCTCTTCGCCCTCTCCGGGAATAATCATGCCTTCCACATAGATCAGGGCGATTCGCGGGGTATCATCTTCGGCGGGTTTTTCCATCAATTTGGCGAAGAACTCAAAAAACGCGAACGGATTGGTGAAATCCAGATTCGGTCCTTTTTCCACGCCGTATTTTTTGTCGAACGGCAGTTCGCCGTGTTTGGCTTTAATGTGCTTGACAAAATCCGGTCGGTACATCACCTGATCAATCAAGCCCATTTTGAGCGCCTCTTCGGCGCTGTACGGACCGTTGTTCACCAGTTTTTCCATTTCGGTCGGGGTCTTACCTCGTGAAGCGGCGGTTTGTTCGAGCAACTGGCGATAGACGTCGTCCACCAGCCAGTTCAACTGTTCGAGCGCCGCAGGGCTCGGCTCGGTGTTCGTCAGCGTCTCCCCGGCACTCTTGTAATCCCCCATGTGGATGAAATCCGCGTCCATGTGGAGATTCGTCAATAGATTCTTGACGTACAACTGCTCGCTGTACAAACCCGTCAACCACACGTCCCCCGTCGGAACGATCGCCAGTTCCGTCGCCGACGATGCCAGCCAGTACAACCCCGACGAATAACACGAATCCAGATAAATATAAACCTTTTTCCCGGATTTCTTGAGTTGTTCGATTCCCTGACGAATGTCCTGCAACTGCCCCAGCCCGAAACCCGTACTGTCGAACGTGATGAACACGGCTTCGACCGATTCATCCTCGCGCATCTTCTTCATCCGATCGAGCACGCTGCGCGTCGTCATTTGTTTGGACGACATAAACGCGAACGGACTGCTCGGCGGGACCTCCTGAACCGGACCCTTAAACTCCAACTGAACAATCTTCTTGGCGGGTGCATCAGGAGCCGCCTTTTCCTGACCCCACACCGGAAAGACCATCAATCCGCTGACCACACACGCCCACATCCACTGCGACCTCTTTGATTTCATACAACAATCTCCTGTTTTTTCACGTTCCTGCGGAATCTCTCATACTTCTGTCGATGGTATTCGATTCCCACTGCCAAATATCAATCCTGCCGCACAAAGATACTCTAAAGAATGCCCATCGCCCATTATAAAACAAACCGCTCTTTATATCCCTCTGGCGGGGTCATCGTCATTGGGAACCGACCGCTTTGGCGATCGCATCATCAAGGGATTCATCGGGATAGCCGCCCCATACCACTTTACCGTCGCGGTTGATGATCAACGAATAAGGAATCCCAGACACCCCATATTGGTAAATCAATCGACTTCCGGCGCCCACAATGTAGCGAATTTCTTTTTCGTGGATGAATTCCGCCACGCGGTCCGGCGGTTCGTCGGTAACCGCCACAACAACCACACCGCGATCCTTCCAATGATCATGAATCGCATTGAGATGGGGTATGTTTTGAATGCAGGGGCCGCACCACGTCGCCCAAAACTCCAGAACAATCACTTTCCCCGCCAACTTCGCCAGAGAAACCTCGCTGTCGGTGTTGAACCATTTTTCGGCTGTCAGTTGCTTCGCAGCTCCCGTGGGTATGGGGCCCATCGGTCGCCGGGAAAACCAGAACAATCCCGCCAAGATTACGAAAAAAATCAACAACCATCGGAATTCCAGCCGCGTTGGCATCGCCGCTTTCCGTTCAACTGTTGGGAACCCAGAGATACATGAAATACGTGTTGCCCGGCCTGAGCCAACTCGGCCAAATGTCACCCAACAAACTGATCGTCGGCGCCTTCGCCGCCGGAGAGTTGGATTCCGCATAGATGTTCGGATCCCATGCTTCCGGCCGATGATAAGACACGACACGGCAGCGGTCGAGGTGCGCTCGTTTTTTGGCGGCATCGACGGCATCGTGCAATCCACCCAGGCGATCGACCAGACCGGCTTCGACAGCCTGCGCACCGGTATAGACCCGACCGTCCGCCAACTGCACAATTTGTTCGCGCGTCAGTTTGGGTCGCCCTTTCGCCACCACGTCCACAAACCGATTATAGTACTCGTCCACCAGTTTCTGAAAAATCGCGTGTTCGGGTTCCGACATGGGGCGGAACGGCGAACCGGCGTCTTTGTTCGGTCCGCTCTTGATCGTGTTCATCGACAACCCGATTTTGTTCATCGTACCCGATAAGTCAATCATCTGTGCGATGACGCCGATGCTGCCGGTGACGGTGGAGGGATAGGCGATGATCTCATCCGATGCGCAGGCGATGTAGTATCCGCCGCTGGCGGCCACGTCCATCATCATCGTCACAACCGGTTTGCCGGACTTGCGAAACCGCAGGATTTCTTCGTGCATGATTTCCGAGGCGGTGACGGTTCCGCCCGGAGAGTTGATCCGCAGCACGACGGCTTTGACAGAGCGATCCTTGCGAGCGGCATCCAATTTCTCCACCAGCAATGACACGGGATGCTCGCCCTCCGTCATGAATCCTTTGGGGGCGCCGTTCATGATCACCCCGTCCACGTCAATAATCGCCACCTTGCTCAGAAACAAGCCCTCTTCCGCATAGACTTCGGTCTCTTCAAGCGAGCGATCCCTGGAAACCAGCGTCATCTTGATGCTTCCGCCCGGTTCGCAACCGGTCAGGAAGATCAAACCGCTCAACAGGCATATTCCAACACAACCCAACCTTGCACTCATCGTCGTCCTTCCTTTCTCTTGAATGGAAATCATCAATATCGAAACGTGGAAAATTTCACACGATAAGAACCGATCCCATTACCCCTCGCCCCTCTGGGGAGAGGGTAGGGTGAGGGGAAAAACAGAAGATTCTGACCCTCCCCTAACCCCTCCCTGAAAGGGAGGGGGGTTTGGAAAAGTTTCTAACATTCGTCACCGACTGCCGCATATTTCATGGTCCGCAGAATCGCTGGCAGGACAGAAGTATAGCAACTCCTCAGCCATTCTTCATCGTGCTCTTGTTTTCACGATCGCAACCTCGCTATAGTTGCGGTATATGGAGTTCGGATACGAGTTTTTTGATCATACTGCCGATCTGGGCGTTCGGGTTCGAGCCCAGTCATGGACGCAACTCGTCCACGCCGCCGGTCAGGCGCTGTACGCCGCGATCGGAGAATTGGCGGTGGGAGACGCGGTTGAACCGCTGAATTTTGATTTCAGCGGTTCGGAACCGGCGTACTTGTTCCACGATTATCTTGGGGAACTGCTGGCGCTACTCGACAAGGGCCGGATGGTGACTATGATCCAATCGGCTCAGTGCGATCCACACCATCTGCGCATTCAAGCCCGACTCGGAGCGGTGGATCATCAGCGAAGTCGTTTTCTGCGCGAGGTGAAAGCCGTGACGTATCACGAACTGAGCGTGCGATCGACACCCGAAGGCATCGAGGCTACCTTTATCGTGGATATTTGATTATGGCAGGAAAATACACGGGACCACTGGAACGGATGGACGATTATCGCTGGCGGATTCCGCGATCGTATCATCCGAATATGCGCGTGGACGGGATCATTTACGCCGACGAAAAACTCATCCAAACCATCACGAACGACCAGTCCCCGGAGCAGGTAGCGAACGTGGCGACGCTTCCGGGGATCGTGAAGTATTCGTTGGCGATGCCCGACATTCACTGGGGGTACGGGTT
>CAIVHJ010000428.1 GCA_903905665.1 uncultured Phycisphaerales bacterium | reverse complement strand
GGGCGACATCGACCCCGACCCGATCCCGCTCCAAAGATCGAACGGATCCTTCCCCTTCATGACCACAACCGTCAAAGAGCAGAACAGCGTCTCCGGCGCGGAGTCGGCGAGAAGCGCGGGCGTGATGGGACTCTTTGGGGTCCAGAGTCACCATTCCCATTTGGAGGGAATCCGGTGCGACATAAAACCGCGGAGTGGCCATAACGTAATTTCCTGTGTCCCAATGGTGTTTTTGCAGGGATCGGCTGCAAATTACTTCAGAAGGAATCGTAGCATGTTCCGATGATAATGATAAGGGAAAAAAGGTACGCATGGTTTCGGACGCGACCACCCCAGCGGGCACCCGCAAGCAGGGTATGCATTGAAAGCCTATCCCCTTACCCCACTCCTCTCTGGGGGAGAGGGTAGGGTGAGGGGTTGTTGCGGCAGAAAGTGACCCTCCCCTCACCCCTCCCTGGAAGGGAGGGGGTATTGGGATAGGTTCTGAGTCGAGTTTAACGATGAGCGATGAAGTGAAAGACAATATGCCGGACAGCCAGCCGGTTTCGGCGGGTGGGAACGACCTCGATCATGAGATTGATCATTTGCTGAGCGATGTCGAATCGTTGACCGATGAAATTCTCTCCGGCCCGCCCAGATCGTCCGAAAACACGCCTCAGAAAATGGCGCCCGTCGTCACCGATTCTCAGCCAATTACCCCACCGGTCGATGACGCCGGGTTGTCGGCTCAGACCCCGCTTATTCAAGACGGCGATCGAGTGGCGGTCGAGGAAATTGTGGCGGATGTGGATCATGAACTAGACCAGATGGAAAAGAAAGTGACGCAGATTGCGGAAAAGGTTCCTCATGCTTCATCCACCGCAGGAGGTTCTCGATCGTCTCGGGACGGGGGCGATTCGGCGACGGCGGATGTCGCTTCGGAGATTCCCGTTGATTTTTCCGCAGATTCATCGAGCGGTGATCTCACCCCGGCGATGTTCGACGGCGTGTTGGAATCTGCGCCTCCTGCCGCCGGTTTAGAAACACCGACACCTGTCGAGACGGACGCATCCTCTGAGACGACCAAACCTCCCGCAGATGTTTCACAGGAAAACTCCACCCCCTCAGCCGACCGTCCAAAACAACATTCGATTTTGATGCAACGTGTTCGACGCCTGATTCCCGCGCCACTGGAATCTGTTTTATTCACCGTGGGAACCGGCTCAACACGAGCCGCGATCGCGGTGCTCGATGCGCTGGATCGGCCCTTCCGAAGTCTCTCTCCGTCCATCAAAGACCGGATCGGTTATTGCGCCATCGGAACCTTCTTCATGGGAATCCTCGCCCTGACCTATGTCCTGCTGCTCCACTGAGATAATACCTGAATAGCATCATTTTTTTTGAACCCGTCAATCGTTTTGAAGGGTAGCAGATAGATTTTCGGCGGAAGATTAGAATTTGTATATGTTGAGCATGCAATTGGCCAGCTTGGGTAAGGCTTTAGGCTTAGGTCTATAGGGCAGATCGAATCATAACTCTTTGTAAATAAAGAAATAACTGCGATGATGCGTATTCTCGAACTTTTATTAGAAAAATTCAATTAGGGGTTGGTTTCACCGGATGATTTGGATATACTATCAATACAAGTTGGATCATGGGTTGTCCGTGGGTTCCGCATTGAGGGATGTCGGAATCGTTGGGTTGGAACGGCAATCCTGTGTTGAATATGAGGAAGAGGGAGGCATTTGCGCGGTGCGCTATCCTGCCTCCAACGTGGTGATCGAAATCTTTGAGATTGTGCGTGATGGGTCAGGATTCCATGAAGGTATCTGTTGTTTGGGCTGTCATGTTTCGCACTTTAACGATCCCATTTGATTTTTTTATTCGAGTGCATGGTAACTGCGTTCAGCGAGTGCTGGAGCAAAAATAGTAACAGTACGGGTACTTGCAAAAGGGAGAAGAGAAATGAGTTTCAGAAGTTTTCAATCAAATCTTTTGGGAGGTCAACGCATGTTGAGCAAATGGAGAGGTGGAATGGTAGTTCTGGGTGTGGTGGTGTTTCTTGTCGTCGGATACTCAATCGGGTGTTCCGATAATGACGACAACGGCAATACCAACATCAGCACCATTGGCAATGAGAACAGCGCCAATGACAATGACAACACCGCTGGTCAGACCGATCCTGCTGGCGGGGGATTGAATGGTTTGAATTGTTGGGATTTGAACGGCAACAGTATTGGCGACCCAGCTGAGGACATCAATGGTGACGGCGTATTTAATGCCCTGGATTGCCAAGGCGCCACCGGTGACACGGGTTTGACGGGTCTGCAAGGTCTGATCGGTAAGACGGGTTTGCCGGGTGCTAACGGCTCGCAAGGTCCTGCCGGGCCGCAAGGTCCTGCCGGTCCCTCGGGTGCTTCCGGTGCGGCTGGTGGTCAGGGTCCTGCCGGGCCGACGCTCTTTGCCGCGTTCACGGATTCGTTCTACGTGGGTCTCGACAAAATGCAATCTGGAGAAGGTGCTGCACTCACAAGCAGCCCCTACGATTTGCCGATGTTCGGTCAGTGTGGCTACTATGATGGAACCGATTATCTCTCTTTCGACATGCCGATCGGTCAGTATTATCATGGCGGACCCGTTACCATGCGTTTGTATTTCGAGCGATGGGGACCGCAAGAACCTGAGAGTTGTTTTGCGCTCGAATTGGATACCTATCGCGGACGACATGGACAATCATTTGAGCAGTACGGGGATTATCATTACTTCACGCCCATACTTCCTTTGCTGCGAGATTATGACGATACCGTCATTACCCTCGACCTTCCGCTGAATGATCCCAGCGGATTAAACCTTCCCAACGATCTGCAAATTGCCGATGTGTTGGGGTTTGATCTCTATTCGGTCGATGGTTTTCAGGACGGCGGCTGCTATTTCCTGTTGGGGGCGGAATTTTTCGAGACGCAATCCAGCGCCTCGCTCAGTCATGCCTTTGTCTTTGACGACTACGAAGACATTCAGTGCGCTTCTGATTGCAACGCAAACGGCATCCCCGATGAATGTGATTTCTCGTGCGAATCGGATTCACCGCTCGGATTGTGCGGCGACGTCTATCCGGGGAGATGCGGGCTCGAGTCCGATTGCAATGGGAATGATATTCTGGATGCCTGCGACATCGCTGCATGCGGCAGCGAGGCGACTTGGTGCCAGGACTGCAACAGTGACGGAATTCCTGACGGATGTCAGGTGTGCCCGTTCACGGAATGGGATCGGGCGGCTTCATCCCACGGCGCTGGACTCAGCCAACCGCGTGTGATGCCGTCGGCAGTGGTTGCCAAAATCAGTTCGCATAGAGCAGCCTCGAAAGTCGAGACAGGTTATCGGATGGAGGTGTGGCCGTTGTACTCCGATAAACTCGTGGGAACCTATCAGACCGTCTATGCCACCGTCTATGACGATGGAGGCGATCCGATGCCCGGCGTGGACGTTCACTTCTTCATCGAAACGGGTATTGATCCGCCGTGTCCCAACGAAGGGCTCATAGTCGTCTCCACGACCGATGGGAATGGAACCGCTTTAGTGACCTATTTGGGAAATGGCGGCGAGGGAACCGACTACGTCGAAACCTACGCCCAGTTGTGGGAAGCAAACGTGATGCTGTGGGGTGACGTTGCCACCGTGGACTGGTCCGGTCCCCAGTGTCTGGCCGATTGCAACGAGAATGACGTGCCCGACACATGCGATTTGGCACAGTGCAACGGCGACCCATGGTGCTCAGATTGCAACCAGAACAGCATACTGGATACCTGCGATGTGGCGGCGGGTTACGCTCACGATTGCTGTGAGGTTCACGACGGCCCGGGTTGCAGCGATGAAAGCATTACGCAGTGTGTGTGTTCCTTTAATCAATACTGTTGTCAAGAAGGCCAAAATTGGGACCTTTCGTGCGTCGGTACGGTCGAAAGTGATTTTTGCGGTGCGTGTCCGACGGGAAGCCTCGACGACAACACGAACGGGATCCCCGACGAATGTGAAAGGGAGGGGTGTTACAAGTCCTCCCAATGTAATGATGGGGATGTATGTACTCTTGACGAATGTGATGTTGATAAGGGTGTGTGCCTCAATCTTCAGATGAACAATTGTTGCCACACGGATGCGGATTGCGATGACGGCGATCCCAGCACCGAAGATATCTGTTTGGATAATAATTGCAACCATCGCTAATGCTGATGGAATGAATTGAGACCTTGTAGAAACCAGGGTCATTTGTTCGAGAAAAGGCCCCGGAGTTCGGAAATCGGATTCCGGGGCTTTTGATTGGTCGCGGTCATGTCGTTTATTCAGATAGGCTCTAAAGGTTGTTTTATGACGCCCGAATGGGTACATTATTGGGTTGCATATTGAAACGACGGATCGTAACGGGGTAAAGACACAGGAATAGCGAGGAAACACGATGATTTCGGATCTCAAGCACGATGATTTGATCAACAAGTTCGGGGGTCGGTTTCATTTGACCACCCTGATCCAGAAGCGCTGGCGCCATTTGTTGCAGGGGGCTCGTCCGATGGTCGAGCGGGAGGGGCTGACGGACCTGGAAGTGGTGATCAAGGAGATCGTCGAGGGCAAAGTGACGTTCGACGACACCCCGCCCAAAAAATCCGAGCACGAGTGAGGCTTGACATGCCGGACGACCTGCGCGGTTATGAACTGGTCGTGGGAGTCTGCGGGGGTATTGCCGCCTACAAAGTGTGCGACGTCGTTTCCGGCCTGGTTCAGCGCGGGGCGGGCGTGCAGGTCGTCATGACCGAATCCGCGACGCAGTTCGTCGGTCCCATGACCTTTCAAACACTTTCCAGCCGACAAGTCTTCACTTCGATGTGGACCACCCAGCGCGATCCCGGTTTGCCGCATCTCGAACTGACCGAACGAGCGGACCTCATGCTGGTCGCACCCGCCACCGCCAACATCCTCGGTAAAGTTGCCAATAGCATCGCCGACGATCTTGTCAGTACGATGATCATCGGCGCCGACTGCCCCGTACTGTTCGCCCCCGCGATGAATACCCGCATGTGGGAAAATCCGATTGTTCAGAAACAGGTCAAACGGCTGGGGCGGTACGGTTATCTGTTTGTAGGGCCTGCCGAGGGCCGGCTCGCCTGTGGAACCGTCGGCATGGGCCGCCTCGCCGGACCGGAGGTCATTCTCGAAACGATCGCTCGACAGCTCAAAACCGACCCGCCGCGAGCGAGGACTGAGCGATGAGGACTGAGGACTGAGCGATGGAAAAAGACGCCGGTTCCAAATTACCGAAGAATCGCATCGATCGATTTGAAGATTTGATTGCATGGCAGAAAGCACGGCGGCTCACTCAGGGTATATACGAAGCAACAAGGCAGGGTTCTTTTGCCGGGGACTTTGGGCTTGCGGGTCAGATTCAGCGATCGGCTGTTTCCATCATGTCGAATATCGCCGAGGGATTTGAACGGGGTGGACGGGGAGAGTTTCATCAGTTTCTTACGGTGGCGAAAGCATCCTGTGCTGAAGTGCGTTCCCATCTCTATGTGGCTTTGGATATCGGTTATGTGAATCGAATGACCTTTGATGGATTACTGGCTCAGGCAGAAGAAGTCGCGAGAATCATCGGAGGTTTGCGATCTTCTGTCGCTCGACAACGAAACGCCGGTTGAAAACAATCATGTCTAATTCTTCCTCCTTACCTCAGCCCTCAGTCCCCAGTCCTCAGTCCTTTCTGGTCTCCGCCGGTCCTACTCGTGAATACTTCGACACCGTTCGATTCATCTCCAACGGATCGAGCGGTAAGCAGGGGTTTGCCGTCGCCGAAGTCGCGCGGGATCGCGGCTACACCGTGACGCTCGTCAGCGGACCCGTGAACGGGCCGGACCCCGACGGTGTGAAAGTCATTCGCGTCACGACCGCCGCCCAGATGCTGCGTGCGTGCGTGAGCGAATTTGAATCCTGCGATGTCGCCGTCATGACGGCAGCGGTGTGCGATTACCGTCCGGTTCAAATCGTCAATCACAAATTGAAAAAATCCGATCAACCGCTTTCGGTCGCGCTCGAACCCACCGAGGACATCTGCGCCGCACTGGGACGACAAAAACAAAACCGCTTTCTCGTCGGGTTCGCCATGGACGACCGCGACGGACTCAAAAAAGCGGAGCAAAAATATCTCCAAAAAAACTGCGACCTGATCGTGTTCAACGGTCCCGAAAACATCGGCGACGACGTCGCCGAAGTGCGATTTTATTCGCGCGAGCACGGCTGGTCGGAACCGATTCGCGGCACCAAGCATGAAATCGCACGCCATTTGCTCGATCGAATCGCAATCTTGTCTTCCCAATACGCACAAGAATAGAAAGAATAAGAAGACAAACCGGAGGTTTGTGTTCCATGCAGCTTTCATGCGTTGAGCGTGTGCGGTATTTCATGCGTTGGGCGTGCACGCAAAAATAATGGACGTTTGTCGGGAGCACAAAACTCCAGTTTTGTATCATGCAATCAAAACGAAATGGTGTGCTGTGTTTTCGTGGGTATTAACCGAATCATTTATCGAAATATAGCCGGGCCCGAACTGACCCAAGAGGATACGTCAAATCCTCAGGAAAATGAAACGCGACGGTCGCAACATCATGTTGCCGTTGGGATATCGTTTGGTGTTCCGAAAAAACTCACAGGTATGCCGCCGATTGAATAACGCTGTTGAAGATTTTTGCGGTTGTGACCCATACGGTTACATTTTTTTTCTGAAAAAAGAAAAATTTCAAGTCCAATTATCCGTCGCACCGATATATTTACTTCTAGTAGGGTGACCTTTGCGCGGTGAAGGTTACATCCTGTATTTGTTTTTGGAAAAATAGGGTTGACTTACGGCGCACAACGCTTACAATTCGCCCCGATAGAGAGTTATGGCCTTTCCGTAGCAACGGGAGGGTTTTGGATTGGCCCACGTGAAGGAACGCGATGTGGACGCGGGACAAAGGGCGCGTGATGTTCCGTGAAGCATCTCTGAAAGAAAGATCGCAAGTTGACAAATTCCGGTTTTGCGGGGCCCGCTTGGTGCGGGTTTCGTGTACATAACGAAAGTCGGCTTCATCTTTGTGGATGGAGCTTGGAGACAAAAAAGTACACAAGTCTGAAAGTTTATTTTTCCACTGGAGGCAAACGAATGGTACGAACAAAAAGAAAATGGATGAGAATTGGGACGCTGTGTAGCGTCGGCCTGGCGGCTTTGTTGCTGCCGGTTCTGTTGGTCGGCTGCGGGCCGACAAAGTGCACCGATGTGGCGGAATGCACCAATGCCGGACCTTGCGAGACGGCGGCCTGCACGAATGGCGAGTGCGCCTATGACTCCACTTGTACTGAAGGTCAGACCTGCGACGAGGTGAACGGCGTCTGTTTCACGCCATGCGACGACGTGACGAATTGCACCAATGCCGGGCCTTGCGAAGCGGCTGCTTGCACGGAGGGTGAGTGCGTCTATACCACAACCTGCGTTGCAGGTGAAGTATGCGACGAAACAGCCGATCCGGCGGTTTGCGTGCCCGAAGGATGCACCGATGACACTCATTGTGACGACGGTTTGTTCTGCAACGGCGCCGAGACCTGTGACACCACAACGGGTGATTGCGTTGCAGGTACTGCTGTGACTTGCCACGAAGACCCGGACGATCTGTGCACCACCGATACCTGTACTGAAGGTGCGGCGGCTGCCGAGTGCGCTCACGCAGCGGTTGTGTGCGCCACCGCCGGCGAAGTCTGCGATGGAGAGACCGGCGATTGCGTTGCTATTTGCACTACAGATGACGATTGTGCCGATACTCTGTTCTGCAACGGTGACGAGACCTGCGATCCGACCAACGCGGCTGCCAATGCTCAGGGTTGTGTCGCCGGTACGCCGTTTGATTGTGACGACGCCCTTCTCTGCACCACCGACACCTGTAATGAAGGTGCGGCTTCGGCGGAGTGCGTCCACACGGACGTGGTTTGTGACGATCTTTTTGAATGCGATCCAACCACCGGCCTGTGTGTTGAGACACCGGTGTGCGTGGAAGACATCGATTGCAATGACGACATCACTTGCACCGATGACACATGCGTTGATAGCGTTTGCGTCAACGCCGACAATTGTGCGGTCGGACTGGTTTGCAACATGGAAACCGGTGCGTCTGCATGTGTCGAGTGCGTTGAAGACGCGCAGTGCGATGCCGGGTACGTGTGTGATCTGGATACCAACACATGTTCACCGACGTTCTCGTTACGTCTGACCTACGGCCAGGACACGCTGACTGGCGGATCGGATGACGACTATTTTGACGGCTCCAGGGCTCGAGACAGCGCGGGCTGGGTCCAGACATGGAACGTCAATGATCAGCTCAACGGTGGTGCGGGAACGGATACGTTGTACGCCGAGTTCATCGGGACGGCCGCGTTCACACCGCAGACGCTGACCAATTTCGAGATATTGGATCTGTACATTACTGATGCCACCGCTATGAATACGTTGAACTTGGCGAATGTGACCGGTCTGACGACGATCAAGAATCAGAATTCTGGCGCCGCCATGACAATCACGGGTGTCAATACGGTTCCGACCAGCCTGTTCCTGACCAACACAGCCGCCAACGCTTTCAGTCTGACGACCGGAACAACCACGTTGAATGGCACGACGGATGCCACCACGCTGACGGTCGAAGGTATCACGGGTGCAACAGTTACGTTGCAGCCACCGGCGGCGGGCAGTGGTTTCGAGACCATTAACGTCGTCAGCACGGGCGGTGTTGTGAATACACTTACCGCACTGACCGACGGTAATGGTACTTCGTGGACGGCCCTGAATATTTCCGGTGGGCAGGACCTCACCATGACGCTCCTGGATGCGACGCTCGCCACGATCAATGCGGGTACCTTTACGGGCAAACTGACGTTCACGGATGTTGCCGGTAGCGGTGCTCAGGTGATCACGGGCGGCACGAACGATGACGTGATCAACATGGCGGGAACGTACACGGTCGCCGATACGATCAACGGCGGAACCGGTACGGACCGTCTGACGCTCACGAATGCCGAAGCGACAGGCGCTACTTCGACCCAGACCAATGTGTCGAATATCGAAGTGGTTGGATTGAGCGATGGGATCAATGGGACGATTACCACGACCTATTTCGGCGCGACAGGTTTGCGTTTCGGCGCGAACATGGCCGGCGCCGGTGTGGTCAATTATCCCGCCGGGACCGACTCGCTCGATCTCCAGAACTTTGTTTCGGGTGGTTCTCTTCTAACGGCGACCATTGCCGGTACGGCGACGGTTGATATTCTCAATCTGACTGCAGGAAGCGCTGCAGCGGGCCTTACGTTTGGTGCTGGAGGGGTAACCCTCAACGGCGCTGAGACCGTGAACATTCTGTCGCAGGGTGGGGCCAACTCGTTCGGAGGTGCTTTCACCCTCACGAACACGGCTGCTCAGGAAGCGATCGTGCTGACGGGTCTTCAGAATATTACTTTCAGCGGTGTGGTCACTGCTGACTCGGTGAATGCTTCTGGGATGACCGGCACGGCGATACTGACGATGAGTGGTGGTGGTGGAGTGAATTCAATGACCATCACTGGAACAGCCAATGCCGATACCATCATCGGTGGTACTGCTGCGGATATCATTCACGGCGGAACCGGTAATGATTCCATCACAAACAGGATCACCGGTACCTATACGACAGCGGCGGATGTGCTGGCCGGCGATGCCGGTAATGACACGTTCACGTTGATCGGTAGCTTGACGGCGGATGCAGCGAATTACAGTGGCGCCCCGCGAATCACCGATTTCACGGTGGGCACGACCGGTGCCACGGACCTGCTGCGAGTTTCTGGAACCGATGGCGACTATTATGGGCTTGTCGCCGCTGCAGCCAAAGGCCTCGCCAAAGGTAATACGGCGGAAGGTCTGACGGCCGCTGACGCGATGGTCATTCAGTCCGTTGCCCAGAATGCCGCTGCTGCCGGGTTGGTCAGCAACGTCTCCTTGATCAAGTTGACTACCGGTGTTGCAGCTGCAGGTACTGTTAAGGCTACGTTCGCTTCGGCGATCGGTACAGCTACCGTTACGGGTTTGGGTGCCGGTGGAGTGTATCTGGTGTCTCTGTATGACACCACCAATCTCCGCATGGTACTGTTAGCGGTTGATATTACGACAGGTGTTAACACTGTTTTGGCGACCGGCGATGATGCCGGTGTCACGTTGATCGGTACGATCGACATGTCGGCTGCTGACTATGCCAGCTTCACGACCACTCATCTGGCAAATGCTCAATGATGAGAGGTAGATGAAGTAACGTCGGGTGGGCTTACCCACCTGAAATGAATGCGAATGAATTGGGGCTGCTCTATCAAGGGCAGCCCCAATCTTTTTTTGCGCGTGCTTGAATTCGGTTTATGTAATGAATGCGAATTATCGGTGTCGGCCTCACCGCCAGCCCTGTTTTTTTCATTGTG